>DLXL01000481.1:3047-8773 GCA_003448025.1 Saprospirales bacterium
ATCGCTGTAATCCAATGCCATATGGAACAGGTAATAACGGTTTTCATTGGCCGGATCAGGAAGGAAAATGGCGCCCTGGTAAGTTGGATAGTAAAACAGACATTGGTTCTGGCCTTGATAATAACCAGGATTGATGGTATCGCCATTGTCCATAATTTCATGGTTTTTGTTGACAATATGGCAGCCGTTTGTATAGGCAATCAGGTTCCCCTTTTTATCTGATATGATTGCAGTGGGGTACATATTCAGTGCTAAATTTTCTAACTTTGGTTTAGGTGGGGACTGTTGAAAATCTATAATAGCCGCGCCGAACAAGTAGGTAATTCCATTGCTAAATTGATACGCAGCCACTTTACCTCTTCCTGCCATCCAAACATTGTCGTGTTTTTGTGCCTGGGCAGCCAAGTGGATGAGTAATAAGGAAAAAGTTAGTATATTTTTCATGGTAATGGAAAATGTGTAGCCCCTGCATTGGATAGAGTCCGGTGCAGGGGCCGTGGGGAATTATAATCAACGCTGAACGCTTATTTTTATGGTCTTCAGCAATTTTCCTGATGAATGAAATAAACTGAAATTGTACAATCCTGTTGGCTTGGAAGCAAGGTCGACAGTGTATTCGGATTGATCATTGGTGATATACTGGATTTCGACAGTCCTACCCGTTAAATCAGAAACCCGTAGCATCCCGTTAATTGCATTTGGCACAGAAACGATAAACTTATCAGCGCCTGGGTTGGGGAAAATGCTGAATAATGCAAAAGATTCAATCTTAGAGGGGTTGATTGGTTTTTGGCGCTCCCGATTTTCTGGCACAAAGGAGGTAACATCACAATTGCCAAGTTGAAGGATTGCTTCTGATTTGGCAATACCAACTTCTTCTTCATTTTGTGCTGCAATTTCTGCTAAACTTTGAAATTGAGATTCCAACATCGGATTTCCCAATAAGTGTTCAATTTTTATAGCATTGAGAGTTTTTCTTGCTTCTTCGTAAGTATTTGATGCATTTAAGTTTTGGTTGAAGCTAAATACAATATTCAAATGCTCCGTTAACTGAAGGGACCTGCTCGCTTTTGCACTCAATACCCCACCATAATCCAGAGCGATTTGTTCATTTAGTATTTTTACCTGTTCAACGAGTTCAGGGGTTGCCAAACTCATATCGAAGTTTACGGTTGCGAGTAAACTTTCACTTTGTATTTGTTTTTGCCGCATGCTTAAAAGCCAATTGTCATGGCCCTCCTGTTCATTTGCCGGAAATCGGGTTGCACTTCGAAAATATGCATCGAACTGCGCAAAAGAAGCTACAGACGTGTTTTGGAAGGCCTCTTTAAAGGCAGCAATGGGAGATCCTGGTGTAATCATTTCAGGGTGCTCTAACAGTTTGCGATAAACATTTCTACGGGCATCCCAAAGATTCGCTCCTGTCAAAGTACTGATGCCATTGGCAATCCGGGTTTCAAAGCCATTTAGGCCCATTATAGGCTCCTCTGAGGTACAATAGTCAATCATAGTACCCAGGTCAAATCTAAACCACTTCCGCATTGGATCTATTTCATTTTCTGGATTGGGCGAAAGTAATGAAGAAGGAGGTAAATAAGGCACCATATCGCTTTCTGGAACCCAGAACCGGACCGAAATCGGGTCAGTAGGGCTTGGAGAAAGCAATCCCTCCTTTTGGGCAGCCCAGGTCGAGTAATTTCCCAGCCATTGATTACCACTGCCATCATGATAGCCTAATTCTACCGGACTGTTTATCCACAATCCAATCTCATGGTCATAAATCTTGTTTTCTGAAATTGTTGGGTAATCATTGTTGCCAAAGAATCGTAATCCATATTTTCCATTAGATATTGAATTATTACATAAACTTACTTCACTAAGTCCGCCATGGATAAGCGTTCCTGCAAAAGTATTGTATTGATCTGGGCCTGAAGTTGTCTCTTCACCCGAAACACTATTCAGATCTATATGACAATTCTCTGAATAAGTAGCACCATATCTTATTCCAAATATTTGGCTGTTCGGAGAAACATTTCCAGTAAACTTAATATCGTTGTCAACAATCCGGATATTATCAGCATTTTCTGCTGCTACATATATACCCTCACCTGAATTGGTAATAAACCCATCACCAAACGCCAGATTGATGTCCTGATTTTCATAAATATCTAAAATGTCACTTGCCGAGTTGGGGCCTTGAACAAATATGCTTGTGTAAACCCGCAAATTATCAGAAGGAGTACTGTTAAAATGATTCTGAAAAATCTGGTTGTGAGCCGGGATTAAGGCACTTTCTGAAGCAGCAGAACGATCCAAAATGATTCCATACCTGGACTCTTGGGTTTGGGGTTCAAAAAAATTGTTATCAATGGTTATCAGTTCTGCATTGAAATTATCCCGCGAATAAATGGCATTACGTATCCTGTCTCTGAATGTATTACCAGAAACATTTAAATCGCTGCTGAATGCGTTAATTCCATTTTGCATCACAGTTGGAGTGAACCCTGGAAAAGACATTGTCCCAATAAATTCATTCCCGCCAATTACCGTAAGGCTACTCGTTTTCGCAAAAATCCCGTCTCCCCACAAAGCATCAAAAGTATTGTGACGAGAGGTTAGAACTGAATTTTCACAAATAATCCCGTAATCCATAAAGAAGAAATAATTGCTTGAAGTAACGGAACCTATACTTGTAGATAGGAGACTCAAGTTTACGCCGCCCTTTGCTCTAGGCCAACCTGGAGGTATTTTGGGGGAATAAAATGGACGCAAGCTATGAGTAGCTCCAATGGTATTATCCAGAAAAGCCAATGACATCCATTGTGGCGCCCCTGAACCAAAATCTTTAAAGGCGGTAACGCCTATGTAGTTGTTGTTAAACGTGTTGCCATTAATTTGGAACACCACAGCAAGACTAGGGTTTCTAAACCATAATGCTGAAGCTGCATCCTCAATCTGACAATTAGTGAAGTTGAAAGTTGGTGTTTCAAAACCTAGTACTGTGAAATAGTGCTCTATTACTATACCTCGCCACATCTGGTCGCAACTAAAAAAATCGCATCCATCATATGTCATTGTTTTGTTGTTGTGACACCTTACTGTGATCTGAGCACCGGGAGCAATTTTGAAATTACAATTTCTAAAGACAAGACTTGTCTCAAAATCCTGTAATTTTCCTACATTAATTGTCCAATGGCCGTTTACAATATAATTTTTGTCTTCAATCAGGGTGTTGGCGCCAAAGTTGGTCGTGGTTCCATTTGCAATGGTACAACCAGGAGAAGCTTCATAATTTGGATACTGTTCGCAAAGCCTTCCTCCCTCAGAAGGTAGATTTTCCAAGAAAATTGGTTCTTCACAAGGATTGACGCTAATTTCAGGGAGCCATAACTCTGGATCAATCAATGTTTCTTGTGCCGAAATTTTTCCAAAGCTCATTACAAGGGCCATAAACATTAAAGGAAGGCAAGATGAGTAATGAGTCAATTTTTTCAAGTAAAGCATGGAATTAAAATTTTAAGGTTTAAGGATTGCAACCACTATTTTTTAATGGTTATTATTGTCAATGCTTTGTATCGATTCGAGATGAATTAAAGCATCTATTTGCCCGCCGCGCTTGGCGTTTCCATCAAGTGCAGTTCCATCGGGTTGTTTTGCCAATGCATACACTCCATAGTGTGCTTTGTGAAAACACCAACCCCGGCGCTAAAATTTGATACGTTTGCCCTGAGCACGCCTCCTCGGCTGCACTGCATTTTGATTAACGGTATTGTACCACAAAGGTCTGACTGAGAACCTTAGGGCCATTCATCAGCCGTACTACGTACATGCCGGAAGGCCAGTCCTGTACGGAAAAGGCCCATTCGGTCGCAGCAAGGGTGTTTTGCTGCATCAGTGCGCCGCTCATGTTGAAGACCTGAACCTGCCAATCGCCCTGTTGGTTATGGGTGTTTAGCCTTAAGGTTATTTTGTCGCGGGCGGGGTTGGGCTGCACCTCAAACTCCGACCCACCCGAGTCTATGAGCTGCACCCCACTCAGCAGACTATCACAGCCGCTGCCCGGCAAAGGCCCCAGCCGAAAATTTGGATGCCGGCTGGAATACAAATTATACGGCACCTGAAGACAGGAAGGCGGGTTATCTGCCGCTAAGCAAAACTCACTCTCTTCCCCCCTCTCATCCGGATATTCCACCACACTATGTGTATTGCGAAATAAATTGTACAACTTCCCGTCCGGGCCATAGCTAAAAACAAAATAGCCCCCCAGGATGCCAACCAATGGATTCTGATAACTATCCAGCTGCCAGGGAGGGCCACCCAACTGCATCCTGCTGCCCTCCACATCCGCCGCTTCCAGATCCCACTGCATATACCCCGCATCTCCCACGCCATACAGGTATCTGCCCGAGGGAGACAACTCGTAGGCAAACATATTTCTTTCATAGATATTGCCATTAATCAACACCGGATAAATCCCCGTGTCAATTGTATCCAGCAGCGATATCATCCCGCTGCAGCGGTCAAAAGACATTAGTTTTACATGGCGCTCTCCGTAATTGTCCAGCAGCCGACTCCCGTCCTCGGAGGCAAAAAATAAATTGCCGTTGGAACGCAGGGAATCCAACAACGTAAACCATTCCGAAGAAAGTTCCGGCAGGGTACTGACCACCTCCAGCTTCACTTCATCCCGCTCAAACAACAACGAGCGATAACGCAGCCCATCCTGCGTCCTGAGTATGACCCACCAATCCCGGCCATTCCCATGGCGGACAGTCGCATAGAATGGGGATGACGGCTCCTCATCAAAGTAGCGGTTCTTGTACACCACCCTGCCTTTACCCCCATTGGCCGACATATCTATTTTGCTGATCTGCATCCGGGGCGTATTCCAATACCAGCCAATATATGAATATTCCAAAAAGGAATGAATCATGTAGTAGATATGCTCCTCAAAACCATCGGGAATCAACTGATAGGTATATTGCAGGTAAGCCAGGTTGAGGGTGGTATCGCCCCATTGCCCCCCAATGAAGTCGGAGACTTCAGCCCCTTCATTGAAGCCCTTGCCCCCTTCCATGATCTGATGATTGTGCGATACCACTACATTGCCGTTGGTGTAAAATTGCAGGTTACCTGCCTTGTCGCTCATGGCAAGTACACCTTCTTGGATTTGAATATCTCTATGAACAGAAGAATAAACAATGCTGTCTCCATCAAAGCGCATCAGTACGGTAGTTCGAATGGTATCCCAATCAACTTGCCTCCCTAACCAGTAACGGTCGTGTTGTTGAGCGGTTACGGTTTGTATCCCCATTAGAAAAAATAACAGTAACAAGTGTAGTGTATGTTTCATGGGCAAGATCTTTTTATAGTAAGAACAGGCGAGGAGTCATGCCTCCTCGCCTGTACGGTGTAATTGTTAACGGTGTTGTACTACAAAGGTCTGACTGCGGACTATAGGGCCATTCATCAGCCGTACTACGTACATGCCGGAAGGCCAATCCTGTACCGAAAAGGCCCATTCGGTCGCAGCAAGGGTGTTTTGCTGCATCAATGCGCCATTCATGTTGAAGACCTGAACCTGCCAATCGCCCTGTTGGTTATGGGCGTTTAGCCTTAAGGTTACGTAGTCGCGGGCGGGGTTGGGCTGCACCTCAAACTCCGACCCACCCGAGTCTATGACCTGCACCCCACTCATCAGGCTATCACAGCCGCTGCCCGGCAAA
>DLXL01000509.1:0-143 GCA_003448025.1 Saprospirales bacterium
TGGCAGGCGATATCAGTACAGGGACGGATGTTTCCAAAGACGATTTATTGTCGCAGATCCGCAGTGGTAAAGTAGGCTCTGTACTTTCTCATTCCAATTTTCAGAACAAGATTACCATGCAGCGTGCGGCGGTAAACGAAACC
>DLXL01000509.1:284-3671 GCA_003448025.1 Saprospirales bacterium
TGGCCACCGTTTTCAGCGTGCGGCGGTAAACGAAACCCGGTTGGGAATACCACTGATTTTCGGGTTTGACGTGATCCATGGTTATAAAACTATTTTTCCTATTCCACTGGCACAAGTTGCCAGCTGGGATCTGGGCATGATTGAACAGATAGAGCGTATTGCCGCAGAAGAAGCCAGCGCAGATGGCCAGAACTGGGCCTTTGCACCGGTGGTTGATGTTACCCGCGACCCGCGCTGGGGCCGGGTCATGGAAGGTGCAGGGGAGGATCCATACCTGGGTAGCCGGGTAGCGGAAGCGCGGGTGCGCGGCATCCAGGGCAATGACCTGGGGGCAAACAATACTCTTGCCGCCTGTATTAAACACTTTGCAGCCTATGGCTTCGTGGAAGCTGGCCGGGAGTACAACACAGTTGATATCAGTGAACAACGCCTCCGTGAAATGGTGCTGCCTCCATTTAAAGCCGCAGCCGACGCCGGTGCTGCTACTTTTATGAATGCATTCACCACCGTGAATGGCATTCCGGCAACCATGAATAAATTCCTGTTGGAAAATATTCTGCGCGGCGAATGGATGTGGAAGGGACTTGTTGTGAGCGACTACGATTCAGTTGGCGAAACCGTAGCGCATGGGGCTGCTGCCGATGATGTGGATGCTTCTGTTAAGTGCCTGAGTGCAGGAAGCGACATGGATATGGCCGGTGGAACCTATCTGCGGGGCCTCAAACCTGCTCTGGAAAGCGGTCGGATCTCTCAGGCGCAAATTGATGAAGCCGTTCGTCGGGTGCTGCGCCTAAAGTTTGCACTGGGCTTATTTGATGATCCTTTCCGGTATCTGGACCCCAAACGCCGCAATGAAACCCTGGAAAAGCCAGAGTACCGAACCTTTGCCCGCGAAACAGCCGCCAAAAGCATGGTTCTGCTGAAAAATGATGGCGGCCTGCTGCCGCTTACGGAAGGAAGCAGGTTTAAAAAAATTGCCATCATTGGCCCTTACGCTGATAGTAAAGGAGATAAAGATTATATGAGTTTCTGGACACTAGGTATAGGCGTGCGGGAATACGATTCTACCAAGGTGGTTCGGCCAGCTCAGGTATTGAAACCAACCCTTGAAGCAATGGGCTTTCAGGTAACGGTTACGGAAATCTGTTTGGATGCCACTTGTACAGAAAAAGAATATTCCGCAGCTATCAATGCTGCCCGGGAAGCCGACCTGGTGATCGCATGCCTGGGTGAACGCGGGTTGGACTGCGGAGAATGCCGCAGTGTAACCAATCTTAATTTACCACGCGACCAGGAGCGCATTGTCAGTATTATTGGTCGGTTGAATAAGCCGATTGTGACGGTATTGTTCAATAGCCGTCCTTTGGTATTTGACTGGATTACCCAAAATGTACCGGCCGTTTTGGTTGCCTGGCAGCCAGGATACGAAACGGGAAATGCACTGGCTGATGTATTAACCGGAAAGGTAAACCCTTCCGGAAAACTGCCGGTTACCTTCCCCAAAAACCTCGGACAGGTGCCTATTTACTACAATCATTTAAATACAGGCCGTCCGCAGCAACAGCAAGGCCAGATGTGGACAAGCGGATATCTGGATAGTCCGGTTACACCGGCATATCCGTTTGGGTTTGGATTGAGTTATAGCCATTTTGTTTATTCCAATATGAAATTGAGCAAGCCACAATATAAAATGGGCGAAACGATAGAGGTTTCAATTACGGTAACCAATACCAGTAATGTGGCCGGTGAAGAAGTGGTACAGTGTTATATCCGGGATTTATTAGCTGATATAGCCCGACCGGTAAAAGAATTGAAAGGCTTTGAAAAAATAAAGATCGGAGCCGGTGAGAGCAAAATTGTAACCTTTCGTTTAACGGAAAAAGACTTGTCTTACTGGAATAATGAACTTAAGTTCAAGGCGGATCCGGGAAATTTTAAAGTGTTCATAGGCGGAAATTCAGAGGATGTGAAAGAAATGGATTTTGAATTATTGAAATAATATTTCAAAATCTATGGAAAAGTCCTGAAAAGCGACTTCCTTTGTAGTATGAATTCGCACCTCGCGATTGAACATTTGCGGCAACACGCTGGCATAGAGCCATTGATTTCTCAAATTCAAATACCGGATTTTACACCATCCGGGCGTGTTTATTATGATTTGCTGGAGTCTATTGTATCTCAGCAATTAAGCGTTAAAGTTGCAGACGTTATATTTAAACGCTTTACGGCACTGTTTTCAGATCAATATCCTCATCCTGAAAAATTGCTTGAATTAGAGATTGATACACTCCGAAGCGTGGGATTGTCGGCCCAAAAGGCCGGCTATTTACAGAATGTTGCCAAATTTGCATTGGAGCACAATTTGGATGCCATAGAATGGCATAACAAAAGCGATGCAGAAATTATCGCACTTCTTACACAAATCAAAGGCGTTGGCACCTGGACGGTGCAAATGCTATTAATGTTTACCCTCGGCCGCCCTGATATTTTTCCGGTGGATGACCTGGGTATTCAACAAGCCATGCAACGCTTATTCAAAATAGAAGAACAAAATCCGCGTTTGTTGAAACAACAAATGATTTTGCATGCAGAACCATGGCGCCCTTACAGAACAATTGCCTGCCGAATTTTATGGCGGTGGAAAGATCTTTAAGGCACTCCGTTGCTTTTTCGAACAATGATTTCATGACCATTGTTCTATTGTCAATAAACAGCATAATTAAATCCATCTTTATGAAAGAGGTTACTGATCGCCGATTTCCCATTGGCAGGTTTGAATACAACAAAAACTACACTCTTGACGACACCCGCAAGCAAATCAAAGACATTGCGAGATTACCTAAAGAGTTGAAAAAACTGGTCAAAAAGCTAAAGGATGGGGCTCTTGACAAGCCTTACCGCCAGGGCGGCTGGACCGCCCGTCAGGTGATCCACCATTTGGCAGATAGCCATATGAATGCTTATATTCGCTTCAAATTGGCTGCAACAGAAACCGCTCCGATTATCAAGCCCTATGAAGAGAAGCTCTGGGCTGAAACCGAAGATGCCAAGCATGGCTCTGCAAAAACCTCTATCAAATTACTTGCGGCACTCCATGACCGTTGGGTTGATTTCATGATTTCTTTATCTGAAGATGACCTGGATAAAGGGTACTTCCATCCGGCCACGAAACGTACCGTGGCGCTGCGTGAAGCTATTGCCCTTTATGCATGGCATGCCAATCACCACCTGGCCCATGTTAAACTGGTGGCAGACGGAAACTTTGAGAAGAAAAAATCTGACGATAAAAAGAAGGATCGAAAAACTAAATCTGCCGCCAAGCCAGCCCCGGCGCCAAAAGCTGCTGCTCCTGCCGGCGATAAGCCCAAACGCGGCCGTCGTCCAAGT
>DLXL01000392.1 GCA_003448025.1 Saprospirales bacterium
TCTAACCATATCGTCAGGCTGCCTCTTCTTTTTAGCCCAGCATTGTACTCTTTTCAGTATGTTACTTTATATCTGTCCTTGGGCTTGTTTGGATCGTTGATTGAATCTATCTTTGTCATTGGCCAGGAAGTCGTTTTTTAAGCTTCGTAACTCAAAAATACGCTTGCTGGCTCACTTTTCTTCCTAAAAATGACCCGATCCTCTGGGATTCATGCAACAAAGCCCGGCGGACACGAAAACTACACCTATCAGGAAAAGAAAGGCATCACCACTGTTACGGTAGATTTGGATACCATTGATGAGTATATGGACTATTTTACAAACATTTATCCAACAGCATTGAATAAGCTAAAAGATATATCGGAACAGTAATTTCTCATTTTTTCTAAACATACGCTTAAAATATAACCCTAGCCCCTTAAGCCACCTAAACAAATACTGCGAATAGAAAGAGATATAAAACTTTTACCTCCCATCCATCAACACCATGATTTACCAAGCTCCCATCAACTTGTCCATGTCGGATAAAACAGTGCAAGCCATCATTGACCTTGACACCGGCCTCATCGGATTCAGCGAATTGGTCCATGGTGAAACTATTGAATTCACTTATAAAGAAAGTCCGGTAGCCTACAGAGAAGCGCTCCTGAACCAGCTATCATCCTTGTTTGCTGAAAAAAGCCTGGGAAATTTTAAGATATCCCGAAAAAACCAGCGGGTCATGGAGGCTCAGAAAATCCTTTCCAACCCAAGCCTTTAACCCCACGGAAACCTCTGCGCAAATCTGCGGGAAATCCCTCAACGCGAAAACCTAACCAATGCTGCGGCTGAACCCGGCGGCACTTGAGCCTTAAACAATGCGGCGGCTAAACCCGCCGGTACAGGAGCCCTAACCAATGCGGCGGCTGAACCCGGCGGTACGGGAAACGTGCTGACCCAAAACTCCCGCACCACTTGAACATTCGAAATTGACCATTGGATATTGGATATTCCACTTTCCCTACCTTTGCGGAATGAAGAACATTTTGCTGGCTTTACTCCTCCTGCCTGCCCTGCTCGCCGCCCAGGATCAATACATCAAAACCTACGATCATTACTTCACCGATCGGGCCAATGCCATCGAGGTGCTGCCCAACGGTCGCATGGTATTGGTGGGCGCCACCGCCCTGCAGAACAGCAGTCAGCAGGCCATGATGGTGCTGATGGTGGAGGAAGACGGGCAAATTGCCTGGACAAGAACATATATCGCCGAAGCGCCACGCGCTGAGGCGCTGGATGTATTCCGGGCCAACGACGGCAACCTGATCATCACCTACGATGCTTTCAATGCCGCCGGCGAGGCTAAAGCCAGCTGGATGAAAATCAAACCCTCCGATGGCTCGGTGGTCTGGAATAAACGCGCCCTGCCATCCTGCCGACTTCTCCGCATTTCTCCCCTGCAGGATGGCTATTTGCTCACCGGCGACTACGTGATTTCGCCTACCGACCGCGATGCACTGGCCGTTAAAATCAATGAATCAGGCGAAGTGGTATGGTTCAATATTTTCGGCGAGCCAGGTTATGAACAACTCGGTGAGTGCTGGCAGGATGGCCAGGGACTTATTCACTGCGCCGGTTATCATATCGAAATCAACGAATCGCAGGGTATATACGCCCGGTTTAATGCCACCGGAAATCTGGGCAGTACCATCCAGCGCTACTCCATTGGCGACAACACTGATCTGCTGAGTCATATCGCGCCGCTCGACAATGGCGGCTTCCTGTTTGCAGGTAACTCCCAGGGCTTCACCGACGGCAATGCCCGCGCCTGGACCCTCACGACCGACGAGGCCGGTAACGTCAAAACCTCTTACACCTACGGCATTACGGGAAAACACATCGGCGTAACCGACCTCATCGGGTTGCCCGGCGATCAGTTTGTGCTGAGCCTGGGCCGCCCTGGCAACAGCGGCACACCGGCTACCCTCATCAAGATCAACGCCAACAACGACATGCTCTGGCAAAACACCTACAAAGGCGATGGCGCCAACAACATGCTTTGGCAGGTGGAAAGTTTTGACGAAGGCTTTGTGAGCGCGGGTGTGAGCGGAGCAGGCGCCCAAACGAATATGCTGCTTACGCGCACCGATCGCAACGGCAAATCCGGCGATTGTTGCCCAGCCACTTCGGGCCTGAAAAGGGAAACGGTATCTCCGGAACAGAGTACCATGGTGCCAAATCTCACTACTGTTTTCCTCACCGAAAACGTTGTTACCTCTTTGTCAGATGAGAGCAGTTTGGCACAAACCATCTGCCAACCCATCGAGGTGGATTTCCAGATTGCCGACAGCACTCTTTGCCCGGGCGAATGCACTCAGATTATTTTCCTGAGCAACGCTGCCGGGGTGGAATATACCATGACCATTACAGGCGCCGATCCAGACCCTGATGTGCCCGGGCGCATTTGTCATACAGAAGGAGGTCAGATCATCGTTACTCGTACTGGCAGCTTCAATGGCTGCCAAAACGAATTATCCAAAACTGTGGAGATAGGCGCCAAAGACGATATGTTCCCCAATGCCTTCACCCCCAATGGCGACGGCGCCAATGATGTATTCCGACCCATTTACCCATGCGAAGTAGTGGACACAAAACTTCAGGTGTATTACCGCAGGGGCGAAAAAGTGTTCGAAACCAA
>DLXL01000385.1:0-304 GCA_003448025.1 Saprospirales bacterium
ACTGAATAGTGCCTTCAGGATGATTGCTGTTGACCGGCCTGGATTTGGCTACACGGAGGGATTTGGCAAACCAGAGCCTTCCTTACTTAATCAAGCGCTCGCGTTAAAAGCGGTAGCAGATAGCTTTACTTCCGGGCAAAAAGTGCTACTGGCCGGACATTCCTTAGGGGCACCGGTAATTGTCAAATTTGCCATGGATTTTCCAGATCTGACAGCCGGCCTGATCTTGTTGGGAGGCTCTGTTGATCCTGCCATGGAGGAGCACCCCTGGTGGCAGAGAGCGGTTGATAAAGCGCCTTTGAAA
>DLXL01000385.1:405-2416 GCA_003448025.1 Saprospirales bacterium
AGAGAGCGGTTGATAAAGCGCCATTGAAATGGCTCACCCCCAGAGCATTATGGACCAGTAATGCGGAAATAATTCCTTTGGAAAAGGAGTTGGAAGATATGCTGCCTGGTTGGGAAAAGATCACCTGCCCGGTTATGATGATTCATGCCCGAAACGATCGGCTTGTTCCTTATGCCAATGTTGATTTTGCCCGCCGTGTGTTAGTGAATTGTCCGGATTTTAGGGTAAATACCTTCGATAAAGGCGATCATTTTATTTTGTGGACCCGGCCGGATACGGTGCGGAAATTGATCTTGGAAATGAGGCCCCGCTAGCTTTCAATCGCCTGGAATGACCAGCCATCCTGACTCAATTGTTCCAATACCCTGGGCAATGCATACCGCATCCGTGCCTCGGCCTTCAGGCTGTCATGGAAGAGAATGATAGAGCCTGGTTTAACATTATTCATTACGTTTTCCAGACACTGTTCAGGCGTTATTTCGGTATCATAGTCGCCACTTAACACATCCCACATAACGATTTGATAGCGGGATTTCAGACGTTTGGTTTGCGAGGGACGCAAAACGCCATATGGAGGCCGAAACAACGGGCTGGACACGATCTGTCTGCAGCGCTGTACATTTTTCAAATAATCGAAAGTTTGAGTCTTCCAACCGTTCAAGTGATTGTAGGTATGATTCCCAACGGCATGTCCTTCTTCAAGTATCCGACGATACACGGCGGGGTGTTTCCGCACGTTATCTCCTACACAAAAAAAGGTAGCTTTGGCGTCATGTTTTTTCAATAAATCCAATACCCATGGTGTGGCTTCGGGAACAGGTCCATCGTCGAAAGTAAGATAAAGCACTTTATCTTCGGTAGGAATGTGCCAGACATATTGTGGCAACAAAGCTTTAACGACTACCGGAGTTTTGGCAAAAAACATGCGCTGTACAGCTTAGGAAATGGGATATTAGTGGCAAAGTTAGGTTTATACTGTAAAAAAACACGCTTTTTAGTGCCATAATCCGACATGTTAGCAACTCGGGCTTTTTACTCGCGGAAAACTGTTATTTTTGCGCCCTGTTCACGATTATACACAACCGGGCATTACCGGTTTAGCATTTTCTACATTAATGGCAGTCAGGGTACGTTTTGCTCCTTCTCCAACGGGTGCGCTTCACATTGGAGGTGTTCGCACCGCTTTGTATAATTATCTGTATGCTCGTCAAAAGGGCGGCACCTTTATACTCCGTATTGAAGATACGGATCAAGGGCGATTTGTTCCCGGTGCAGAGGATTATATCATTGAAGCGCTTAAGTGGGTGGGATTGATACCAGATGAAGGTGTAGGATTCGGAGGCCCTGATGGTCCGTACCGGCAAAGCGATCGAAAGGAAATTTATCAAAAATATGCGCACGAACTGGTTGAGCGGGGGCATGCGTATTATGCCTTTGATACTCCGGTAGAGCTGGAGGAACGCAGACAGCAAGAAGAGCACTTTACCTATAATCACCTTACCCGTAATGGATTGAATAATAGTTTGGTGTTGGACCAGGCTATCGTTCAGCAACGTTTGGCAAATGGAGATCCTTTTGTCGTGCGATTAAAAGTGGAGCCTGGCAGAAGTATTCAAATACAGGATCTGATCCGTGGAGAGGTTGTTTTTGAGAGCAGCGAATTGGATGACAAAGTGCTCTTAAAAGCAGACGGAATGCCAACGTATCATTTGGCCAATATTATTGACGATCACCTGATGCGAATCACGCATGTGATTCGGGGAGAAGAATGGCTGCCCAGTACAGCCCACCATGTATTACTTTATGAAGGGTTTGGCTGGCAGGGTACCATGCCTAAATTTTCCCATTTGCCTTTGATCATGAAGCCGGTGGGGAATGGCAAACTCAGCAAACGAGATGGCGCCAAGTTCGGTATGCCGGTTTTCCCTTTAAGCTGGAAAGGCGGAACAGAAGAAGATAGTTTTGAAGGCTTCAGAGAGGCAGGATTTTTGCCGGAAGCGGTGGTGAATTT
>DLXL01000385.1:2603-6506 GCA_003448025.1 Saprospirales bacterium
AGATCAGGAAATTTTTTCTATGGAAGATTTGATCCAGGCTTTTTCCATTGAGCACATTGGCAAAAGCGGCGCCCGGTTCGACTACGAAAAAGCTAAATCGTTCAATCAGAAATACATACACGCTAAGGACAATGCCTCGTTAGCGGCCCTCGTTCGCCCCCTGGCTGAAGCTTAAGGTAACCATGTTTCTGAGGAGTATTTGGAAAAGGCAATAGGATTGATGAAAGAACGTGTTACTTTTTTACAAGATTTTGTCGAAACAGGGTATTACCTTTTTGAGCCTGTAAAAACATACGATGAAGAAACCATGCAAAAACGATGGAATGGCGACATTCCTTCAGTTTTTGCAGCATTGACAACAAAAGTTGCTACTTTTGAACAATATAATGCCCAGGCGTTGGAGGAATCTGTGAAGCAATTCATTCAGGAGAAACAACTCAAACCTGGCGATTTGCTTCCGTTGCTTCGAATTGCACTGGCTGGTACCATGAAGGGTCCGGCTGTTTTTGAGATGGCTGAACTTCTTGGCAGGGCAGAAACTGTATCCAGGCTCCAGGCTTTGCAATCTGGTCGGTAACCCTTATAATCCATAATCCCCTTTGGTTGCAGTGGCCCCAATACTGCTTCCAATGAAACTGTTTAGAACCACACAAGGTTAGTATATGCCTAGTGAAACCCAACCCGTCCGTATGACAAACCGGTTACGCAACCCTATGCGGGCAAAGTCCTGGATTACAGTACTTTGGCTTCTTTTAACCCCAACTGCTTTGCTGCTGGCTCAGCCAGGTTTCTTTAATTTTAGCTATAACGGCCCTACTACCCTTTTTGTAGATCAAAACTGCACTTCCAAGCTTCAGGGAAATGTTCCCAATCCGGTAGTGACCTCTACCATTAACGCCAATATCATTTTATCTCAATTCAACCCTGTGGCTTCCGGGTTCAATTATAATGGAACATTCACTGCCGGAGAGGTGGCGCATGTATTTTGGGATGTCGCGGATGATCAGGGTCATGCCCACACGTTTGAGTATTTCATCTTTTTTGTAGATAACCTCCCGCCGGCCTTTGACCTGACCGGCATTCTGGATACCCTGGAGTTCAGTTCCAGCGCTGCAGTGCCTCCACAAGTGGCGTTGCCCGTGATGGATAATTGTACTGCGATATTAAGTGATACATTTTATCAGACGACACCTCCGCCGTTGTGTCAAAGTGGCACCTTTACCCGAACCTGGAAGGCAACGGACGCCAATAATAATACAGCAGTTTTTACGCAAACCATCATCATTTATAAGGACTCGCTTCCTCCTCAGATTACCGGATATCCGCAAAACGGCTCTGCCCCCTGCGAGCAATTGGCAACCGCTTATCCTGCCTGGCTGGCGGCCCAAATAGCCATTTTTAATGCCACCGATCCTTCCGGGATACTCTCCTTGAATAATAATGCACCGGCCTCATTTCCGCCAGGGTGCAAGGCGCCGCTTACGGTCCGTTTTCAGGCAATTGATAATTGCCAGTTCAGGCAAAATGTGTTTGTGACTTTCAGTACCTCGGATAATACAGTGCCTGTTACCGTTGTTCCCCCCAAAGACACCATTGCTTATTGCTCCCAAAGTGATAACGAACTGGTAAAGTTGCGGGAGTGGATCAATAAAAAAGCCTATAGTCAGGCAACCGATAATTGCTCGCCTCCCTTAACATATACCATGAAAATTGGTGGGCTATTACGAGATTCGGCACAGGTTGTAGCCGCGTTCCAGGCCGCATTCGCCGGTGGTTGCAGTACACAATCCATAGGGGGAAAAAGCTATAATAAGGTTCATGCTAAAATAACCGTAGAATTTCTCGTTAAGGATGCATGTGGAAATGAAGTCTCTATGGGTGACGCTGATTTTGGAGCGATTGATACGCTTCCTCCAACGCTTACCGGCGTAAATGCTACGGAACAATGCGGTGGCGGTAACGACCAATCTGCTTTGCAAGCATGGATCAATGCACGTGGAAATGCAGTTGTCACAGAAGATTGCTCCGGATTTACCTGGACCAATTTCTCTTTTATTACCTCAACAGGACAGGTTGGTGATGGTAATTTCAATGCAGGGCCTTATCCGACGGTGCAACTTAATAACTGTGCCTGGTTTGCTGATGTTACCTTTAGAGCTACGGATGATTGTGGAAATAGTAGCACCATTACCCTTCGCTGGAGCATTATAGATACACAGGCGCCGGTTTTCACAGGACTTCAACCCAATATCACGGTTTATTGTCCCAATCCATTGCCTGCTGTTCCGGCTGCAACGGTAACTGATAATTGTGATGCCAATATCCTGGTCACTTTTGCCCGGGTATACAAAGACAGTTTGTGCGATGGTTCCTACACCGTTCAAACAACCTGGACGGCAACCGACGATTGTGGCAATTCCGCCACAGCCTTACAGAATATCTTTGTTAGTGATACCACCAGGCCTGTTTTCACCCTCGTACCGGGCCCTGTTACTTTCCGTTGCGACACTTTTGTTTTGCCCCCGGTTCCGGTGATGGGCGTAAATATCATGGCTACAGATGTGTGCAGCCCGGTGGTAAGTATCACTACCGTTACACAATCATCCCAAAATCCGGATCCTGCTGTCTGTGGGCATTATACCTACAATATTGTGCGCACATTCACGGCAACGGATGAGTGTGGGAATACCAAAACGGCTTCTCAGATTATTTCGGTCGTAGATAATCTGGGGCCAGTGCCGGGCGGAATATTGGATACAACGGCATTATGCAGTGCGCTGATTCCATTTCCCGCACCAATTCCCATGGCGATGGATGCCTGCAGCGGTCCAACGGCTCCACCGGTGAGTTCCGGCCAAACCATTGATCCCGGCGTTTGTGCGGATCAATACACCATTCGGATACATTGGATTGCGGAAGATGTATGTGGAAACAAAACGGCCTTTGATCAATTGGTGCATGTTGTAGACACCGTTGCGCCGCAGTTGCTGAGCGTTCCTGCCCATATTACGGTTGAATGTGATGCGATACCTGCTCCTCCGGAAAACGCAGCCTTAAATGCGCAGGATAATTGCCTCGGACCGGTTGGTATCCTACTGATTGAAACAGAAATAAGAAACCCTGATACCACTTCCTGCGAACACTGGACGGACTATATTGTAAAACGTGAATGGACCGCCACAGATCAGTGTGGCAATGCCAGAACCTATACGCAACTCATTCAAATAGAAGATACGACGCCTCCGGAAATTATACCTGAACCAGCCTTGACACTTGAAAATGATCCTGGAGAGTGTGGTGCGGAAATCCTGATACCCGGCCCCATGGCTGTAACTGATGTATGTAGCAGTCTGGGCGATATGGTATTGCTCACAGATATGGAGGCATTGGTGCCATCCGGCCCAGGTTCAGCTTTTGTGGTGCCTGTGGCTGCCATGACTTTCCAGTTAACCACAACTAAAGCACCTCCTTTCCACCCGGCCGTAGGGGCCGCTGTATTGCGGGTAATCATAGAGAACGCCGATGCGGAAGGCGCAACGGAGGACTTTAATGTTCTCGACGAAAATGGAAATCTATTGGGCAAGGCAGATACGGATTCCCAATGCGGAGATAAGACCAATAGTTTTGGCTTGACTGCCATGCAGGTAAATAATTGGTTGAAGGATGGAACGGCCACCATTTCGGTGGTGCCCAATGGCTCTGGTCCTACTGCTTGTAATCCTATTTGCCCGGGTGGCAAGGTTACGGTCCAGTTAGAATACATGCGATCCAGTTCGGATGTAACCATAGATCTGCAATATTCCGTAGATGGCGGAGCGTTGCAAAATTACCCCCCCAGCGCCCCTACTATGCTGGATGTTGGAGCACATACAGTGGTTTACACCGCCACGGATTGTGCCGGAA
>DLXL01000385.1:6644-15272 GCA_003448025.1 Saprospirales bacterium
TGTGCCGGAAATTCATCTACCGCATCGCTTCAAATTACGGTAAATGATACACAGCCGCCAAGTTTGGCTGCTCCAGCCAACATTACGGTTTTTACCGGACAAAACAACTGCGAAGGGGTAGTTATGCTTCCTTTCCCGGCCATCACGGAAAACTGTACCATGTCGGCCAGTTTTAGTTTATCCTCTCCTGTATTACCCCTGCAATTTGTCAACAATCCCGATTTAGGGATTATTGCAGCTGATATTTCTGTGCCACTGTCCGGTTTGATCCCCAATGCAGTTGGAACAGGTTTCCTTAAGGTTAGGCACAAAGGAGATAATGGGGAGTTAGGGGAGTTCTTTAATGTGTTTGATGAACAGGGAAATCCGGTTGGAAGTACTGGACAAGGTTCCATGTCTAATGAATGCAATGGCTTTTTTGAAACCATTTTCCCGGTTTCTGCAGCCGATATTAATGCCTGGGCATCCAATCCTCCGTTTGGGAGTACGTCGTTTTATCTGGAAACCAACCCGGGTCCTGTCTTTATTGGCAACTGCGCGCCATTGTTGCCTAACGGAACGGATGGTGTGAGTCAGGTACAGGTTGTTTTGGAATATAGTTACGCGGTGGTGGATTACACCATCAAAAACAACACAAATCAGGTGGTTTCTGCCGGTAGTATTACAGGAAATATCACTAAAGACACCCTTCCGGCGGGCAATTATACGGTCATGTACCAAACCACAGACAATTCCGGACTTGTGGGTATGACCAGTTTTTCTGTTACAGTACGGGATACAGTAAAGCCTAAGGCAATTTGTCAGCCAACCTATATTTTGCAAGTGGATCCATCTGGTGCTGCACCGGTTACCCTTCTACCATCCAATGTGAATAATGGCAGTTTTGACAATTGTACACCAACTGCCAATCTTACGTATTCAGTTACCCCCAACGTATTCACCTGCAACCAGGCCGGCAGTAGTCCTTTCGTTACCCTAAGTGTAACAGATACTTCCGGGAATACCGCTACCTGTAAAACGATTGTAGGGATTTTTAATAGGCCTCCAACCCCTGGATATACACCTGTTTGTGAAAATGGCACGCTGGTACTAAGTGCCGGCCCGCCCTCTGCCGGCCCATATCTGTATGAATGGGAAGGATTGAATAACAATTTCTTTAGTACAGAGCAAAATCCGGTGGTTACGACCAATGCAATGGCCATCCATAACGATACCTATTGTGTTACCATCACCGGAGCTACAGGATGTACTTCTTCAGCCTGTGTGCCGGTTCAACTGGCTATTTTGGCTGTTACACCAGTATTAAATACTATACCCACCTCGTATTGTCCCGGACAAAGTGTTCTGTTGTCTACGGCTACTTACCAGGGTCAAAATGTAAGCTACCAATGGCTTCAGGATATAAACGGCAACCCAAATGAGATTGGCGAAACGCTGGTCAATAATTTTACCGTAAATAACCTGGCGCCTGGCACATATACGTTTTACGTCAAGGTGTTTGCCAATGGATGTGCCACTGCTTTATCCAATTCCATTACTATCACTATGCATCCAACCCCGCCAGCTGATGCGTTGCCGGAGATGCAATTGATATGTGAAGGGCAATCCCTCTCCCTTCAGTGTTTAACCCCTCCAACAGGTGGTTTAACCTATTTCTGGACGGGGCCTCCCGGATCAGGGTTTACTAGTTCCCATCAAAATCCGGTTGTGACCAATAGTGCTATTTCCAGCCAGCATGCTGGGAAGTACATTTTGGTGACGCAGCGAAATGGGTGTTTTTCCGTTCCTGATACGGTAATGGTGTCTATAAACAATAAACCGCCCAAACCGGTACTTGGAGGGAATGTTAATGCCTGTTCAGGGCAAAATGTTACTTTGGTGTGCAATAACCCCAATGCGTCACAGTATTTGTGGACTATCCCTACACCATCAGGTCCTGTGGATATTACCACGTCCATCAACAGCCTGCTAATTCCCGGAGTAACCAATCAGAACGAGGGGTGTTATGCTGTAATTGTATTTGCTAACGGCTGTTTTTCCGATGCGTCTAATCCTATTTGCCTGGATGTACACGATATACCTGAGGTTACGGCTAATTCCAATACGCCCATTTGCAAAGATTCCCTGCTTCAGCTTAGCACCACTTTTTCATCGGAGGTGCCACTCACCTGGTGCTGGACGTTCCCTGATGCCTCGCAACATTTTATGCAGAACATCACGGTGCCCAACGGCGCCAGCGGAACATACCAGGTTGTTGGGAAAACAGCTTATGGCTGTGCTGATACCTCTATCGTAGTGGTTAACAATGTAACGCCGCCAGCGATTGGTTCTATCAGCAATAACGCTCCGGTTTGTTGCGACGGCACTACAGATGCTGTACTGACGGCCAGTATTACATCGCCCAATACACCGTACACTTATTTGTGGACCGGCCCGCCGGCATTCGGAACCACCACGCTGGCTAATCCGGTGATCCCGGATGTATGTACGCCTTTTAATGGTCAATACACGTTGGTGGTGAAAGACTCCTTTGGGTGTCCGTCATTGCCGGCTACTACTGAGATTAATATTCAGGCGCCGCCGGCAACGCCTATGCTGAGCGTAACGCAGCAGCCTGTTTGTGCAGGTGCTACAGTTACCCTAACAATTGGAAATCCTACTCCGGGGGTTACATATTTATGGAATCGGCCAGGTGGTATTCCGGATACCACTACTATTATTCCTACCCTGAATTTGCCCAACGCTCAGGCCTGGCAGTCTGGAAACTATTCCGTGACCGCGATTTCAGCCAATGGATTATGTCAGTCAGGGCCTTCCAATACAGTCACCGTCGTGATTCATCCAATTCCTCCAACACCAATGATCAGTTCCAATTCGCCAGTATGCGAAGGTGGTATTTTGGAACTTGAGGCGGATTCCATTCCGGGAGCCACCTATTTTTGGTCGGGGCCGGGGTGGACAAGTAGTGAAGAAGATCCCATGCGGATGAATGTTTTGCCTGGTATGGCAGGTGTGTATAAGCTCCGGGTTGAGGTGAATAATTGCAGTTCTGCTGAATCTGTTCTGGTGGTTTCCGTTGTTCCTACTCCTGTGGCTCCTCAAATTGCCATTCCACCGATGGCCATTTGTGTAGATGCTCCAATCAGTACTTTTCTGAATATTCTTAACCCTATGGGTGGTATGGAATATACGTGGGAGGATGCTTCTTCCGGCATTGTACTTCAGGGCCCTTCAACTATTAATACCTTGTTTTTGGGAGAACCACAAGTGCAGGCATTGGGTCCGGGAACGCACACGTTTAGGGTAAAAGCCCGCACTTCCATCGCACCGTTTTGCAGCTCCGTTTATTCCAATTCAGTCACGATTCGGTTTGATACCATTCCTGCAGGTGTCAATGCTTTTGCCGGCCTTGATCGGGTAGCGTGTATTAGTAATCCAATTCAGCTGAATGGAACCCCTAATCCATTGCCAGGCATGGTGGATGGTATCTGGTCACAGATCGGAGGTCCGGTAGTTGCCATTGATAATGCAGGATCGCCAAACGCCTTATTTTTTAGTTTGGATACAGCTACCTACACCTTTGCCTGGAACTTATCCAATGGTGAATGTCGAAATTTCAGTAGCGATACGATGGTTATAACGGCTCAGAATCCCGAGATAGCCAATGCAGGTCCGGATCAGTATGTTTGTAGCCCAATTGGTATCCAGTTGAACGCTACTCAAGGAGTCAATACACAAGGTCAGTGGGGGCAGTTACAGCCTGGTTTGGGAATTGTGATTGATGATCCTTCGAACCCCAACACAACGATCAGTGGAAATATTCGCCTTGGACAAACCTATCCGTTTTATTGGGTTATTGGCAATCCGGGCTGTGGTGAAAGTTCTGATCCGGTAACCATTTATGTATATAGTGGAAAACCTCAAACGGGTCCGAACCAGTTTATTTGCAGCAATGATGATTGCACAGTACTGACTGTTTCTTCTTTAGCCTCCTTTGAAACAGGTCAATGGACTTGCCTGAATAATCCATTGGCTACGTTTACCAATCCTTTTAATGATACCACTGTCGTTTGTGGATTGGTTGAAGGTTCCAATGTTTTCGTTTGGACAGTTACCAGGGACTCCTGTGACCTGAATTTCAACAAAGACACGATGGAAGTATATTACCAGATTTTTCCAACGGCGTTTGTGGATAATGTAAGTGTGAATTTTGGTTCTTCAGCACAATTTAACGTACTGCTCAATGATGATTTACCGGAAGCTTTTACTGTAACCATCACCACCCATCCTGTAAATGGTACCATTGTAGGCAGCCCGGGAACAGGGGTTTATGTTTACCGCCCTACTTCAGGATTTACAGGCTCCGATGTCATGACATACAGGATATGCAACACACAATGCCCGGATGCATGCAGTTTTGCCAATGTGAATTTCACCACTGGTGAAGCGCCTGAATGTTTTATTCCAACCATTATTACGCCAAATTCTGACGGGTTTAATGATGTGTTCAAAATTCCTGAGCAATGTACGTTAGGGGAAGGCGCCGCCAATTTGGAGGTTACGATTTATAATCAGTGGGGCGATGTAGTTTTTCATGCCAAACCTTATCAAAATGATTGGGAGGGCACGTACAACAACGAGGAGTTGCCGGCCGGCACTTATTTCTATCGTGTGAAATTAGACGCCAATTCAGAGCCTCGAACAGGCTTTATGTTGATTCAACGTTAAACCTCTTGCGCTCGATGAAAAAACAACACCTAACCTTCGCCTTTTTGTTGCTATCAGGCTTGGTACAAGCTCAGCAGGAGCAGATGTATACCCAGTTTATTTTTAATAAACAGGCCTACAATCCGGCATTTGCCGGAAGTTTTGTTTCCCCAACATTGACGGCCATTTACCGGAACCAATGGATGGGGTTAGATGGGGCTCCCAAGGCTATGGCACTATCCTACACACAGCCCTTGTTGAATAAACGGGTAGGCATTGGTGGAAATATTGCCAGGCAAAGCATTGGGATTAATACCAATCTGACGATAGATATTGCTTACAATTACCGTATCCAATTGAAACGAGGCGTGTTGGCTACCGGCTTGCAATTCAGTATGCGCAATATCCGGCAAAATTGGAATGATCCAAGGATCAGGCCTATTGATCAGGGTGATCCTGGTATTCCACTGGATCCCAAAAGCAAATTCGTTCCTAATTTTGGAGCCGGCGTGTATTATCAGGCATATAACGACAAGTGGTATGCTGGTGTGGCTTTACCCAGAATTTTTAGCTCCAGCATTGATTTTGCAGAATTTGGAGATACCATATCCAGAGAAGTACAACATTTTAATGCCATGGGAGGGATACAGTTGAGTCCTACTGACGACCTTAAGGTTACTCCTCAGGTTTTGGTGCGTTATGCCATTGGCGCGCCGGTAGATGCAGAAGTGAACGTTAGTGCTTTACTGAGAAACCGGTTTTATGCCGGATTATCCTATCGGGCAGGTGGGGATATCAACTTCGCCGGAGAAAGTTTAGACTTTGCTCTGGGTATTCAAGCCATCGACGAGCTGTTCTTTTGCCTGTCGTATGACATTGGACTCACCCGCTTGCGTAAACAACACAACGGCTCTATAGAAGCAACAGTACGGTGGTATATTAATCCGCCGGATAATGTAGACAGGGTTACAGATCCACGTCCATTCTGAGGAAAAGGCACAAAGTGGTGGGGTAGAAAATCCATTTTTTGCATGATACTGAGGAGGTCGAGCAAACCTCTCTGGGATTTTTAGTCTAAATTGCCAAGACCATTGAGTTTTTTCAGTTAAACTATAATTTGACTACTTTCTTAACAACTCGTTGATTTCCAACTGTAACTACAAGAAAATACATTCCACTATTAAGGTCGCTCGTTCCAATACGAGCATTGTTTTCCCCTATGTAGAGTTGAATATCAGCTATATTCTGTACTCGGTTCCCAGCCACATTAAGCAGTTCAATGTTACATGAAGTGTCAAAAGCGATACTTACATTAACCGAAAGTAAATCACTGAACGGGGATGGCGATACCGTTACTTTGAAATCAATCTGTGCGTTTTCTGGGTCTAATTGATCTTCATCAGAATTTGCCAATAATTGAACCGTAGGATGATATTTCGTTTCACAAAAGGTGCCAATTTGGCCTGAGGTTTGAGGAGGAATGGGAACTATTGGTGGTTGTAAGCCATTAAAAGTATTAAAAAACTTGGGATTAAAGTTCACTCCAATTCCTCCAAGCGGATATAGATTGAAATCTAGGCTATTGCCGTTCATATATGGTAATAATGCGGCGGGAGTGTTTACCAGGAAAATGATTTGAGTAGCGTAAAAGAAAATATTTTCTGTAGGAAGCAAATTATTGCCATCTTCAATAGTTATGCTATTCCATGCTATGTATGTCTGTCCATCCTGAGGATCCCTAATAGTTAGGTTTTCCGGGATAAAATAGTATGGGTTGGCTGGAATTGGATTTGCAACAGACACCACTTTGGCTTTATACCTTGCCGCATAAAAAGTTTCATTAGCCTGCCCTTCTAAAAATGTATTCACAAACTCAATAGTAATCTTATTCTCGTCGATCACTTGATTAAATTGAAAAAATTGGGACCCTGATTGCCCTACAGCAAACCAAACTTTTAGGGTTATGGCATAATTATCTAATGCATCCAGCGGCAAATATGGTGTACGCCATGTACCGTCAGGATTCGCAATCAATTCAGGAGGGACGCCTCCAATAAGTCCAGGCGCTGCGAGATTTGGCACGAAAAATATTGCTGCTCGAACCCCAGAAGGATCAAATGGAAGCCCAGATGCTTCATTAAATGCATATTTTAAGGGTTCGGATAATTTATATACCGTAGTGTTTTTAACAAACACAGAAAAACCTCCTCCAAGTATTTCCTGACTAAAGTGCTTAGATACTTTAGGCACTTCAGTTAAATTTATTGTCCCAAGAATATTGTTATATGTTGGCACAAGAGGAGCTGGGGTTCCAAGGCCTCCTCCAGTCGGTACAGAACCTGGAGTATAGTGGGTTATTTGACCTTGCATCGATTCTGAAGTAACTGTTCCATTACCTACAAATTCATATTTTGAATGATAGGCTGCGGGCTTAGCTCCGCTGGCCTGTTTTTCTCCGCTCATTAAGAATTCGAGAACATTTGAGATAAATGCACCTTGAGGGAGTAATTTTAATATTCTAGGCAATTTAAATCCAGCCTGACCAGCGGCTGGCGGGTTAGGGCTATTAACTAATTTTAAAAAATCTTCACCCATTTTAGTATTTTCAGAATATGCCTTATAGCCCTTTTTGATAGCTGCTTGAATAGTAC
Source organism: Saprospirales bacterium (assembly GCA_003448025.1). Taxonomy (GTDB): domain Bacteria; phylum Bacteroidota; class Bacteroidia; order Chitinophagales; family Saprospiraceae; genus M3007. The sequence goes on from DLXL01000385.1 coordinate 14,003, forward strand.
TGAATGCTGCGGCAAAATCTAGATCAGAGGCTGTATTCGTTTCACCATTCTCTACAATTGGCTCAGAAATTGAGCTACCAGTAATTTTAAAATCAAGATTTGCAACCGAGAACAATATAGGAGAATATTGCATCCCTGTTGAATGATAGCATGTACAAGGATCATAGGCGGCAACGTACTCAAACATTAACCAAGTCCCATTCTGTGTCGTATAAACATTTGACACATGCACTGTTATTTGGCTTTTATCAAATTCCTCAACAGCATTCATGGGGGAATTTGCGTGTTCCATTACTGAACTGTACTTTGAAAAACCTCCAATTGGTTGCAAAAGTCTTATCTTTGCACTTTGGAAAATCCCCGTTGGGTCATTCGCCCAAACAAATATTCGCATTTTAGAGGCATACCTGTCATAAAGCCCAAAAGAAGGATTAGCCACTGGATTAGATTGAGTGCCAAAATTTTTGAACAACAATTCCCAACCATCTGAAGGTTCATAGTCATTTGCTTCTCCGGGGTGAACGGCTAAATGAAAGGTGTTGGGCTGGGTCGAATAGTTGGTTACATGGAAAGGAGACGTTTCATTTATGAGAAGATAACCAGGTGGTGTTAAAATTTTTAGGTGTAGCTCAAAGGTTGTAGCCCTCCAATCAAATGTATTAATTGTTGATCCTAGTGGAGTTTCGGGGGGACATTGTGCATAGATTTTGGCGACGGATAATACCACCATCAAGATAAGCGAGTTGACTTTTTTCATGATTTAAAGATTTAAAAATTGCTATTGTTTAATTCCTACAAATCGTTGAGAAATTCGATTATTTGAACTAAAATCCTTTCTAATTGTGTAATTAATAGTGAGTGTTTTATAATCTAACGCAAGTTCAGCAACCCCTTGCGGCTCAAAACAATTTATTTGATCGTCTGCGATAACTCCATGTCGCCAACTGTCATAAAAAGCTGATGGCAATGACGGGTTAGATAGTTTTAAGCAGCCCTCTGGCAATCCAAACACTCCATCAAATACTCCTGCCGTTTGTGGGCTTTTTATCTCTACCGTATATTTAAACGCAGGGTTATTCTCATCATGACCATAGTATTTGCCATAAATTGGGGCAATTCGGTTGTAGTTTGCAATGTGAATAGTTCTATAAAAAGTATCTCTACCTACATCCTCTGGAAAGCAACTTTTTGAAACATATTTTTTAGTAGTAATCAATCGAACAGGAATATCACCAAATACATCAATATATAGCGAGAGCTCTCTTTCTGT
>DLXL01000385.1:15410-17946 GCA_003448025.1 Saprospirales bacterium
TTTCTGAAAAAACTCTGGGGTCTGAGCCAATTTTCCATTCATATGTATCATTCTCATGAAGAGCCCGAAACCATACTTCCCGAGGGTGACAAGTATCAATTTCAAAAGACTGCCAAAGGTGTTTAAATCCATCCCCACAAACTATCGTATCTAATATCTTAAATGCTGCATTCGTTTTTTCTAACCCTAAACAAGGGTCAAAGTTTGGGCAGTTTGGATCGTATGCATTGTTACAATTTTCTGTGCAACTATAGCAAGAAAGAATTGAGAACAATATTGATCCGTAAAAGCAGGTGATAAGGATTGTATTTTTCATAAAATTATCATTAGAATTGTTAAAGATAAATAATGCACTCCCATCAGTCGTTGCCAACTGACAAAACTTTCCATAAAACTGCTACAAGTATAGTGCTGGTTGAAGCGATTAAAAGAAATGATGGATTAAGAAGCTGTCGATCTGCTCTAATAGATGAATAAAGGAAACTTTCAAGCAAATAGTTTACAAAAATATCAAACAAAATCCTTACTACCAAATTCCATTACTAAATTTAACATTTTTACCCCACAAGATCTTCCCAATCAACAGCATCTCAGTATCACAACTCCGCGCTTGAATCTTGCCGAAGAAGTCTGCAAGACTTAAGCAAGGCAGGAAATCACGTGTTTTTTCACCACTTAGGCACTTAAGGCACAAAGATTTTTTCACCGCTAAGGCACTGAGGCACTAAGGTTACGAGGGTAATCTTAGTGCCTCAGTGCCTTAATTCCCGGCTACGGGTTCTGCCGTTGAGGAGTTTGAAGCGGGTACTTCAGAGGTGGCTGGTTTTGGTTTAGGCGCTTTTTTAATGGTGCAGCCTATTGATTTGGTATTAGCCGGGTTGGGGTTATTTCCGTTGATTAATGCATGGATAGCGTTTTCCAGATGGCGCTGTGTATTTGGGCCAGGAGCTTCTGCATTATTGTCGATGGCGCCAATGTAGCGAACAGCACGATTTTCATCCAACAGGAATACATGTGGCGTGCGGGTGGCTCCAAATTTTGGATATACGGGTTGGTGCTCATCAAAAAGGTAAGCAAAAGGATAACGCTTTTGTTTGGCAAGTTCCTGCATCTTCTCGAAGCTGTCTTCCGGGGCTACTATCGGGCTATTAGGATTGATGGCAATAACCGGATAGCCTTTCGGAGCATAATTTTTATGCAATTCTATGATCCTTTGTTCATACAATTGGGCGAAAGGGCAGTGATTGCAGGTAAAAATCACAATTACTCCTTTCGCATTCTGGTAATCGGAGAGTGATACATAATCACCGGTTACATTCTTCAGTGTGAAATTTTCTGCTGTCTGGCCAATGGTATACCCCTTTGGAGAAGAGGCATTCATGCAAAGCAGTAAAAATGCTGCGAGGGCAGATGTCAGTAGGAGGGGAGTTTTCATAAACAACGAAATATTAAAAATATTGAAACGATGCTTGAAAAAGGAATAAGATCGGCTGTGGTGAAAAATCGGATTGGTGATGGATTCAGGCTATTTTTTACCTCCTGGCTTCGTACCATAATTTGGAGTCAGTATTGCTGCTGAATCTGTGACGAACGGACGTGCAAAAGTTTCTAATTCTTCAAGATTGTCAAACTTGCCCAGGCTGAATCGACGCTTTTAGCCTTTAACAATTAATGTTGCCGGAATGGCGCCATCCCATTCTTCGTAAATCTTGGGGATCCAGGTTTCCAGGTCCTGATCGGCCATCAATACAACTTCAGATTGGAGCTCTTGCTGCTTCAGGAAAGGAATGAATTTTTTTTCCAATTGACTTTTGAAATCAAGGCTCACCAGGATAACCTGGATGTTTTGAGGACCGTAAAGGTCGCGAAGTTCATCAAAACATGGGAGCTCTTCTACGCATGGTTTACACCATGTTGCCCAGAAATTGAGCAGCAAAGCGGTGTCACCAGCATTGTCGATTCGTTCCTGAAGTTGTTCAAAACTATCATAAACGACGAAATCCTGAGACCGCAGGACAGTGGATCCACAGAGTAGTCCTGTGAATAAAAGGGTTACAAGGGAAAGGCGAAATGGGCGTTCCATGAGAGACAGGAGACTTGGATATTAAAAAAAACAATGCAAGTAACGACGAATTGTGGGAACGTCAAGTCCTTTAACATTTATTTCCGATGAAATTAAGACGGAGGTAAAGGATTAAGGTTTCTTCGTTGCAGATGACAATGGCATTGTTTTTCTTGTAATCAGTTTGGATGCTGGCGAATTATTGATGCAACAAGACACTACCGAGGTTTTCAGGTGGCCTCGGACTACATAGTGTACGGCATGGAAGATGGCAGGAAGAAGGAGACGGAATGGGAATGCCGTTTCGCGACGGATGTGAATAGGGGGGGAGGGTATTCATAGTGTTAATCAGATGATTCCTGCAGATGTTCAGATATCGCAGATGGCAGCTATATGCCAAAACGCATGCCATTCGTGATCAGGGCTTTGTTATCAATTTTTAAATGGATTGATAGTCAACAGATTAATGTGTTT
>DLXL01000385.1:18101-25724 GCA_003448025.1 Saprospirales bacterium
GTTAAATTTTTAATTTTTAATTTTCAGGACAGCTTAAAAACGACGAAAGCCTGCCAATTTTGAGGGATCGGCAGGCTTTCGTGATGGTATGGTAAATGGTTTATGCCTCTACCGCCGATTCAGGCGAAACGATGGTTTGATCTACGAGGATACGGCCGCAATGTTCGCAGGCGATAACACGCTTGTGCAATCCAATTTCCAGTTGAATCTGAGGAGGCACATTGTTGAAGCAACCACCACAGGAATTGCGCTCCACGGTGGCCACAGCAATCCCATTACGGTAGGTGCGACGCGTTTTATCGTATGCATTCAGCAGGCGGGCTTCAATGCCTTCGCGTGCTTTTTCGCTTTGTTTGTGCAGGCGTTTTTCTTCACCTTCTGTTTTTTCAATAACCCCCTGAAGCTCCACCTTCTTGGCTTCAAGCTCCTTTTGCTTGGCTTCGAACTTGGCTTCAGCTACCAACAGGCTTTCTTTTTTGCCTTCCAGGCTACCCTTTGCTTCGCGAACGCGTTTTTCAGACAACTGAATGTCAAGCTTTGCCAATTCGATTTCTTTTTGAAGCGCTTCGTATTCACGGTTGTTTTTAACCTCGTCGAGCTGCTTTTGGTACCTTTTGATATTGGCGTCAGCGTCTTTAGCCTGGGTCTGCATTTTGGCAATTTCCTGCTCGCTTTCCTTTAGTACCGCCTTCATTTTTTTGATACGGGTATCCAGACCCGCTACCTCGTCCTCCAGATCGGCTACTTCCATTGGAAGTTCTCCTTTGAGGATTTGAATTTCATCGAGTTGTGAATCGATCTGCTGTAAATTCCACAGCATGCTGAGTTTGTCGGCAATGGATGCTTCTACGGCCATTCTATGAATTGAATGAGTGAGAGGTGATGGATTTATTGGGTTGATTTTCAATGCTTTTTAGGCATAGAAAACCGGATTGGTATTGAGGTTGGTCAAATGGAGCGCAAAAGTAGGGAATTTTTCTTGTAAAATGTGGAATAAAAGTTCAATTGTGAATTGTTCACTCTCAAAATGTCCAACATCAGCGATGACCAGCCTGCCTTCGGCATCAAAAAACTCATGATACTTAAAATCTGCGGTGACCAAAAAATCAGCATTTTGCCTGATTGCTTCCGGAAGAAGGAAACTGCCGGCGCCTCCACAAACCGCTACAGTCTTAACATCCCGATGCCTGAGGGCAGTGTGGCGGATACAAGCGGTGTTAAGGGCCGTCTTGAGATATTGCAGGAAGTCCGTCTCAGAAACAGATTTCGGCAACTGCCCTATCAGGCCTGCGCCTATTTCTGGATCACCCGCTTTGGGCGCCAGGATTCGGGTGTTGATCAGGCCAAGTTTTTCCGCTATTTTACTGTTCACACCCTGCCGGAAAACATTGTCCAGATTGGTATGAATGGCATAAATAGCTATGCCATGCCGAATGGCTTTGATAACGGTCCGTTCAATATACGTGGCGCCATTAAGCCGCTTTAAGCCGCGAAATACAATCGGATGGTGAGCAACTACCAGGTTGCAACCCCTGGCAATGGCCTCCTCAATGATGGCTTCAGTGGAGTCTAAACAACAAATTACACCAGTTACCTCCTGGTCCGGATCGCCTACAATCAGCCCGGCATTGTCGTACGATTCCTGTAAGTAGGGTGGGGCTACGGCCTCCAGTACAGAAAGAATTTCTGCTATTTTCATGCTTTTTTTACCGCAAAATTGACCTTTTAAGCGCAGTGAAAAAAATATTGACCAGAATATTTGGAAAAATGAATCTAGTGTAAACAATTTTGTCGAACAAAAAAGTTTAATCTTGACAGCAGAACATAATACCCAACAACTAATTTTGGATGCCGCCCTTCAGGAATTCCACTTGCATGGGTTTAACGGAGCCAGAACCAGTCGAATTGCCACAAGAGCCGGTATCAGCCGCACCATGCTGCATTACTATTTCAGTACAAAAGAAGCGCTTTTTGAAGCCGTACTGAATAAAACCTTTAATGCCGTGCTGCCTCATATTCAGCGGGTAGCTCAGGAAGGTTCGGATTTGTTTGCCATGATTGAAACCCTGGTCAAGGTGCTGTCTGATATGCTGGAAGAAAATCCGGGGCTGCCCAGTTTTGTGGTAAACATACTCAACGAACGTCCGGATTTGCTGCTCAATCTGGGGTATGCGCAGGAAGAAAATGCCCCGGGACTGCTGGAGCCACTGGTGGAAAAAGCGCGCCAAAATGGCCAGATTAGACAGGATATCCTGGCAGAAGACCTGGTTATTCACATCTGGTCGCTTTGTACCGGACCCTATCTGGTGAGTACTTACATCGCTGCCAAAGAGAAGAGAAATGAGGAAGCGATGAAGGCTTTCATCCGAAGACGCAGAAAGGCGGTGCTGGATTTGCTGATCAAAGGCATTCAACCCTGAATTTGTGCCGGCGCTTTACAGCGCTCTTTTTTTACACCTGAATAAACAAAATTGTCGAACAAAATAGTTGAATGAAAAACCTGAAATACATCGGTTACCATGCATCGGATTTTCAAACACCTTATGGTATGTTTTATTCCGAGCAGATCCCGGCCGCCACTGCCCGGGTGCAGGAAGTTATGCAAAATGCCTTGCCTGCCTGCGCTCTGCCCGACCTGATGCAAGCTGTTGAGGCATTACAGGCGTCGGTGGCACAGGAAACAGAGTATGGTTTTACCCGGGAACCCGATGGATCCATTCGGGTGGCCTTGCGCACCGCAATGCCTGGCGTCACTCCTGCTATGGTTCACTGGTGGTTTGGCTGGCATAGCCTGGAAGACAACCGCTACAAACTCTGGCATCCTCGCGCTCACCAAAGCGCCCGGTGGAAGGATGGGCAGCCCGAAGTAGCCTATGTGGGGCGGGTTTCTGCCATTGAGGAATACATTGGGACCACTATGGAAAAAGCTGATATTCAATTTGTTGCGCCGGAGAAACTGGGCTTGCCGGCTTTTGATCCGGTCAATCCGCAATCTGTACTGTACGTCTGCGCCAGGGTTGGCCTGAGCAAAGCGCCGTTGGATGCCGGATGGCTGATTCATCAGGTTCGACCGGTAGATGGTGGGGCGGAAATGCGGTCCAGGTTCTGGATGGGCGGACGCTATGTTGCCTGGCGGGGCGCTGGCTGGCTGGCTGGCCTACTTAATCCGCTGCTGCCATTTCTGGCCAAACTTCCTGCGCAACAGGCAAGAGATTTGCTTACGCACTGCTCTGAAGAAATGCAGCATCTGTCAGGCTTTTTACCCGCACTTTATCTTAAAAACAATCCAGCTTAACGATTTAACTAACTGAAAATGACCCAATTAGATGTAAAAGGAGAAGTGTTTGCCCCAAATCATCCTGATTTCGACCGGATGGTGCTGGGCGCCATGTTTAATCAGGTGGACCCCGGCAGACGCCCGGCCCTGATGGTTCGGCCAAAACAAGTGGAGGATATTATCCGCACCGTTTTGTTTGCCCGTGAACAAGGCTTAAGAATCAGTATTTGCTCCGGCGGACACAGCTGGTCGGCCAACCACCTGCGACCGGGTAGCATATTGCTGGACATGTCGTATTTTGATGCTTATGAAATTGACCGCGACCAGATGATTGCGCGGGCTGGTCCGGCCATTGGCGGCAGTGTGTTGCTGACCAAATTGATGGGTCAGGGCTTGTTTTTTCCAGCGGGTCATTGCAAGGGCGTTTGTATTGGCGGGTATTTGTTGCAGGGTGGATTTGCCTGGCATGGCAGAAAGCTCGGCATGGCCTGCGAAAGCGTTCTGGGGCTGGATATCGTAACTGCCGATGGACGGTTGGTTCATGCCAGTGCCACTGAAAACCCGGATTTATATTGGGCTGCAAGGGGGGCTGGTGGCGGCTTTTTCGGGATTGTAGTGCGTTTTCACCTGCGCATATACCCGCGCCCCAGGTACGGTGGCATGCTGGTGCACGGGTTTAGCATGAAACATCTGGAACATGTGTTTCATTGGGCCCACGAGGTTGGGCCGGAAGTGCCTAATACAGTAGAGTTTCAGCTGCTGGCCAGTCAGCGGGCAATGAATTTGTTTGGGCCCGGCATTGAGGCCGTTGCCGCCATTTTTGCCGATACCAAAGAGGAGTTGGCTGACGCTCAGGCGTTTATGCGCAAGAGCCCGGTGAAAAACAAGGCGTTTATCAGAACCGGTTACTGGAACATGCCTATTTCGCTGATGTATCGTTTTGCCATGAGCCACTATCCGGAAAAACACCATTGGGGCGTGGACAACATGTGGACGCATGCTTCTGCGGAGTCGTTGATACCTCATTTGCGCAAAATTGCAGATACCATGCCGCCGCCGCCAACCCACATGCTATGGTTGAACTGGCATCCGCCGGTGCGACAAAGTTCGATGGCTTTTTCTGTGGAAGACAACATCTACATCGCCCTGTATGGTGGGTGGAAGCATGCTGCCGATACGCCCCGTTATGGCAACTGGGCGCGGGATCGTATGCAGGAAATGGCGCACTTGTCGACAGGCATCCAACTGGCAGACGAGGGACTGCACAAACGCACCGACAGGTTCCTGAGCGATGCGCATTACCAAAAAATGGATGGCATCCGGCTCCAGCGCGACCCCGGGCAATTGTTCCATGAATGGCACAGCAGGCCGGTATAGTTTAGCCCAGCATATCCAGGAACCATTCCTTTTCGGTCAGGATTTTTTCGGCCCGTATTTTTTCACGCAGGGCCTCAACAGCTTTGGCATCATTAAACCGAAGGGCCATAAGTTGTTCAGTGTATTGCACAATATGGGTGTAATTGGTGCGGTGATACCCAATGCCGGTATTCCTGCGGATGTAGTTTTTCAGGTTGGCCAGGTGGCTGGAAAGCAGGTCGAACTCATCGGTTTCGTAATAGATTTTCAGTTGGTAGATTTTGGCTACCATGTTGTTGATACTGTCTTTGTAGTCTGACCGTTGCAGGTGCTCCAGCGCTGTAGTATAGTCCTTGCGCGCATAGGCTACGCGTGCAAGGTTCAGACTGGCAGTAGCATCGCGCCAGGTGCGTTCCAGGAAGGAGCGGTATTCATGGATAAAGGATTCGGCCCAATCAGCTTCGCCGGCCCTGACGGCAATGGCAACGATGTTGGTGAAGGCGAATCTGGAAATCTGGCCATTTTCCAGCAACAGATCTAATTGAATAGCGGAGCGGTAGAGATCCAGGGTTGCTTTGAGCCATCCCGGACTGGATTCATTGAGTTTTTTAATGCCAAAATTGATGGCCAGCAAAAAAAGCGTTCGCAATTCATCCTTTGGGAATGAAGTGGTATGTTGAGCCAATATTTCTCTGAATTGCAAAAAATGCTGTTCTGCAGGCTCGGAAGGGAGCGTCAGAAACCGATAGCAATGAAAATACAAGCCTATAGCAGGCTCCGATACCAGCATTTCTGCCCTTGCCAGCACCGCATCCAGCAAACCAATATCGTATTGGGTTTTATAAACCGCCTGGTGAGACACTGCCAGGCAGGCCAGACGCAGTTTTTGGGTTAAATAAGCCAGATCCATGTAATCGGAAGTGGCCTGCAAATTGAGCGAATCAGTGCGTTTTTGGGCGGTATCAAACTGATATTGCTCCCATTCTAAGTCCAGTAAATCCTGATAGTAACCGGCGTGGCGCCAACTGTGCCGCGTTCGTTCCTGTCGGGCTTCCCGAAGCGTAATCTGGAAGTGGCGTGGTAGATTGCGCTTGCGGTAAACCCCGGCCAGTCCAATTTTATTGGCAGCGCTAACTTCACTTTTGTCGTTGTATATGAAGTATTTTTCCAGTAAAGCGAGTAAGGCAGAATAGGCCAAACGGCTTTTTACTCCGTCCGTTTCAGGCGGTTTCTGTCCTCCCGGCGTGCTCAGGTATTCGTACCAGGCTATCAATGAGGCACGGGTATTGAAAAATGGCGAGCGGACAAATTTGCCAAATTCGCGCAATTCAGCTGACGACAGGGAAGCAAAAGCCTCGCCGAGCAAGGTTTTTTCCATAAGGGTGTATTTTCGGGCAAATTTCAACAAAAAATTTTTTCCTTTTGGTGTACAAGTGATTTTTTAAATGGTTGATTATCAATTTTTTGAAAAAAAATATATAATTTATCTTTTGTACAATTTGAAAAAAATGTCTTTGGTTCAACCAGCATCTGCCCGAACATTTGCATCATGAAAGTCTATATGCTCCCCCGGAAGTAGACGTCACCTAATAAAAGACTACAACGCTTATGCAAATCAACCGCATTATTTCGCTACTTATGTTCCTTGTGCTGATTTTGTCGGCACAACGAATGGAGGCTCAATGCAACCTCGTTTTGGACGCAGTTGTAATAAATGAGTCCTGTTTTGGACTTGAGGATGGTAGTATAGACCTGAGTATAGACGGGGGTACTTTACCAATATTTATAGAATGGTCGAATGGTTTTTCTACTGAAGATATTTTCAATCTGGAGGCTGGCACCTATACGGTAACCGTAACGGATGATTTGGGTTGCCAGGTTACGCTTACCCGGGAGGTAGTAGGCCCGCCGGATGTGCTGTTCAGTTACCTGAATGATGATGGTATTGTAACCTGTAATAATCCAACGGTAGAGGTTACGGCTACTGCAACCGGCGGGATGGAACCATATGTTTTTGTGTGGTCAAATGGCGCCAATGGCAATGTGTTGAGTACCAACCTGGCACAAACCTATATGGTTACGGTTACAGACGCAAATGGCTGTACGGTTACTTCAGAAACTACGGTGGAAGTAAGTCCTGCCTATCCGGTGGCTGATGCCGGGCCGGATGAAATATTTGCATCCTGTGCAACGGCGCCTAATCTGGTTGGCGGGAGTGGTACCAGTCAGGGACCGGATTTTGCGTATGAATGGAGCACATTTACCGGAGGTTTCGATTATGGTGTGGATATTCATCAACCGGTAATAGAAGTAACACAATTTGGTTTTTACACTCTAACGGTCACCAGCCTGGTTGAAGGATGCTCAGTAGTGGATCATATTGTTGTTTGGGCTGATAATACATTCCCGGCAGTCAGTATCGTTCCTCCGCCAAACTTGAGTTGCAACCAATCCCAGGTGGTTCTAAGTGGCCAGGGGAGTTCCGTTGGTCCGCAATTTACCTACGAATGGACTACTCCTAACGGCCACATTGTATCGGGGGGAAATACATTACAAGTAACCGTGGATGCTCCGGGATTGTATGAGCTTAAAGTGACAGACAACAATCAGGGTTGTTCCCGAAGAGCAGGTGTCACGGTTATTGAATCTTTTGTGGTGGATGCCGGTCCGGACCAGGGACTGCCCTGCGGGATCGTGCAGGTGCCCCTGAGTGGAATAGCACCCAATCCGCCGGGCAGTCAGTTCACTTATTTGTGGGCAACCGCTAACGGTAATATTGTTTCGGGGGCCAATACCTTGAGCCCGGTGGTGGATCAGGCTGGCGATTATTTATTAACGGTAACCAATACCCTGGACGGTTGTACAAAAACGGATATGGTGACTATTCATCCCGGAACGCTTGTCCCGGCACAAAATGTCTTCATTTTAGATGTTTCCTGTACGGGTCAGTTGGGCGGAATTGGTGTGAATATGAGTCAGGGCCAGGCGCC
>DLXL01000385.1:25935-26160 GCA_003448025.1 Saprospirales bacterium
TTGTCAATACTATGCTGAAGGTGAGGTAAAGGATACCTCCACAATTACGGTGGATCTGAATGTTACGAATCTTACCTGTCAAAACCCGTTTGGCGGCGCCATCGATCTGATGGTAACCGGAATTTTCGGACCATTTGTGTATCAATGGAGTACAGGGGCAACCACTCAGGATATTTCCGGATTGGGGCAAGGCACCTATACCGTTACCATTACTTATGCCGGAGG
>DLXL01000385.1:26386-29885 GCA_003448025.1 Saprospirales bacterium
ACCCATGCTTCCTGTACGAATCAAAATGACGGAGCTATTGACTTGAGTATTATTGGCAATTTTGCGCCTCCATTATCCTATTTATGGTTTGATGGCAGTACACAACAGGATGTACAAAATCTTGGCCCAGGCTCTTACATCGTATTCGTTTCTGATGCGAATAACTGTTTGGCCTCTCAGACCTATGTGGTTAATCTTGGTTATGGTCTGACGCAGTCCGGCATTGTCACGAATGCTTCCTGTAATGGCGCCTGCACGGGATCTGTTGATGTGACGGTAACCGGTGGCCTCCCGCCATTGGACTATGCCTGGAGCCCGGGCAATACGACTCAGGATCTGAATTTTTTGTGTGCCGGTACTTATACCCTTACCGTGTATGACGGTGCCGGCTGTTCAGCAGTGATGCCTTATGCTGTTCAGAAAGCCCCGTCAGGTATTACGGTACAATTAACACCAACAGATGCCACCTGTAATGGCAATGATGGTTCCATTGACCTCACTGCAACGGGTGGCCAGCCAGCCTATACTTATTTGTGGTCATCAGGCCCTAACACACAGGATATAAACGGTTTAGTGTCCGGAGTATATTCTGTAACGGTTACAGATGCTCTGGGGTGCAGCAGTCAGTCGGGAGTCTTTGTTGGACAAAGTTCTACCATGACCCTCTCTGTCGCTACGCAGGGCACTAACTGCGCAGGAGGTTGTAATGGTTCTGCCGACCTGACTGTAATGGGTACCGGGCCTTTCACGTATGCCTGGAGCGATGGCTATTCATTTGAAGATCATCCCGATCTGTGTACCGGAACCTACACGGTAACGGTACAGGATGCCCTGGGCTGTACCAAAACACTTTCGGTTACGGTTCAGAACAATAGCTCCATGGATGTAACAGGAGTGGTAACGCCGGTGCTTTGCTCAGGAGCCAATACAGGCGCCATTAATTTGTCGGTAACGGGCGGTACACCCGGCTATACTTTTGACTGGAGCCAGGGAAGTAACACGGAAGATATTGGAAACTTGCCGGCCGGAACCTATACGGTGACGGTTACTGACCAATTGAATTGCACGATTACTCAGGTTTTTCAAGTGCCAGGAAATGCGCCCATTCAGGTGAATACCAGCGTTTCGCCGAATATATGTTTCGGAACATCTCAGGGCTGGATCAACCTGACCATTACAGGCGGTAATCCGGGGTATGTGTTTGACTGGGAACATATTCCGGGCGCCAACGATTCGGAGGATTTGAACAACCTGGCGGCTGGTACCTACACTGTTACCGTAACGGATGGTTCTGGCTGTACACAATCTGCCACTGCGGTGGTTAGTGAAAGTCAGCCGCTTCAACTATCAGGGATGGTCGCCAACCCGCTTTGTTCTGGTGGCGCTACAGGTTCCATCCATCTGACGGTAACCGGGGGGACTCTTCCTTATGTTTATGCCTGGAGTGTTGGTTTGTCTGGTCCGGTCTTTACCAATGTCGAGGACCCGGCTAACCTTGCTGCCGACACCTACAGGGTGGTGGTAACAGATGCCGGAGGTTGCACAGCTTCCGATTTGTATACCCTGACAGATCCTGTTCCACTGCAATTCAGCATTGTCTCTCTGGCCAACAACTGTGTGGAGGAAACCCTCAGTGGTCCGACATTGTCTGGTGCAACATATACCTGGACTGGTCCTGATAACTTTTCTGCAGCAACCCAGACTGTTGCTGTTTCTGCAGCCGGCACTTACACCTTGACCGTATCCGATGTAAACGGTTGTACTGCTTCGGCCCAATACGTAGTGAATTTGTTAGCCAACGGCTCTTGTGGCGCCATTAAAGGCATGTTGTATTTTGACGCAGACGAAAGCTGCACGTTTACCAACAATGAAGTTGGCCTGGCCGGGTGGATTGTGCGCGCTGAAGGCGCTGCAGATACCTTATATGGGGTAACTGATGACGATGGCCGGTATAATATAGGCGTTCCACTTGGCATGTACGCCATTAAAGTATTGGTTCCTAATGGATTATGGGGTATTTGTACTAACGCGACTCCGATAGATATTGTTACGCCCGGACAAATTGTAGCCGGAGGTGATTTTGCCGCCCAGGCCATATTTACTTGTCCGGCGCTGGAGGTTAATCTGAGCGTGGATAAGTTGCGCCGCTGTTTCGATAACAATTATTATCAGGTACAATATTGCAACAAGGGTACCCAAAAAGCCACTGATGCCTTTGTAACCCTAGCGCTGGATCCGTTCCTCACGCCAGTTGAGTCTTCCATGTCGTACACAGATTTAGGTGCGAATGTATTCCGATTTGAGGTAGGCGATTTGGAAGTTGGCGAATGTGGCAACCTAAACATGGAGGTATATGTGAACTGCAATGCCATTTTAGGACAAACTCATTGCACCGAAGCAGCAGTATACCCGGATACGCTTTGTATGCCGCCGGGAGCAGGTTGGTCAGGGGCAAGCCTTCAGGTTAGCAGCATTTGTTTGCCTGACTCCCTGCGATTTATCATTACCAATCAGGGAGGCGTCAACATGACTACGGGGCTGAATTACATTGTAGTTGAGGATGGCGTGATGTTCCGATCCAGCCTCTCCAGTCCAATGGCTGCTGATGAAGTCATGGAAGTAACTGTTCCAGCCAATGGCAGTACCTGGCGATTGGAAGTAGCGCAGGAACAAAATCACCCATCCGGGGCGGAGTGGATAGGGCTTTCTGTGGAAGGGTGCACTTCCAACAGTTCGTTTTCTACCGGGTTTGTGAATCAGTTCCCGCAATCTGACGAAGCCCCTGCACTTGATCGGAACTGCACGCCCAACAAAGGTTCTTTTGATCCCAACGATAAACACAGCGACCCGGTTGGTTTCGGGGTAGAACGTTTTGTTCGCCCCGGAACTGAAATTGAGTACAAAATCCGATTCCAGAATACCGGTACAGATACGGCATTTACGGTTCGGATATTGGATACTTTATCCTCCTGGCTGGATCCTGCAAGTATTCGTTTTGGGGTAAGCAGTCACCACTATCAATACAATCTGACCGGCGAAGGGGTGGTTCATTTTAATTTTTATGACATTGCATTGCCAGATTCCAACATCAATGAAGCAGCAAGTCATGGCTTTGTTGTCTTCACGATTCGTCACAAAACGGATGCGCCGCTGGAGACCCTGATTGAGAACAAGGCATCGATATATTTTGATTTCAATGAGCCAATCGTAACCAACACCACCTGGCTTCGTTTGGATACCAAGTTCCTGACCGTAAGTGTATGGCAGCCTCACTTGCCCTTGGCAGCCATTAAAACAAGCCCAAATCCATTCCGGGACGAAACTTTGCTGGAGATCAGTGGCCTTGAGCGGCAAGGCAATCTCCGGTTGCAGGTATTTGATCTGAACGGAATGTTGTTAGAGGAACAGGAAAGCAGCAGCACCAGCTTTTTATTGAAGGCACAAAACTGGCCTACCGGATTTTACACTTTCAGGGTCTTACAATCTGGCAAATTAGTGG
>DLXL01000298.1 GCA_003448025.1 Saprospirales bacterium
CGACATTGTGGCCTCATTTCGGATGTGCCTCGCGCTGATGTCCTGGTTGAAGGAGGTGGCGTGCTCGAACATGGAGATCATCTGAGCCACCGGCCGGTTGTTCCAGTTGCCGATTGGCTGGTTGAAGGAGGTGGCGCTAGAGAATACGTTCAACATGCGCAGCACATTGGATGTGTTCCAGTTATTGATGGACGCACTGCCGCCGTTGTTGAAGACCGTGGCTCTCCTGAACATGCCCTGGATGTTGTTCACATTGCTCAGGTCCCATGCGCCGATATCCTGGTTGAAGGTACTGTCACCCTGGAACATGGAGCGCATAGTGGTCACATTGCTCGTGTTCCAGTTGCCGATGGGCTGGTTGAAGGATGCGGCTTCACTGAACATAAACTCCATGTTCACCACATTGGCGGTGTTCCACGAGCTGATGTTCTGATTGAAGGCCGAAGCGCGGGTGAACATATTGGACAGATTGGTCACTGAACTCGGCAGGTTGCCCGGCACCTGCACCAGGTTGGTCGCATTATCGTTCGTCGTAGAACCTTGAAAGGCACCTGTAAGGCTTCGCAAACCCGTGCTGCCCCAGCTGGTCACTCCGGTGATGCGATCGGCATGCGGGTAGCCGCCCAGCGCTCCGAATTGGGTCAGCGCACCGTAAATGATGATGGTGTAGTTGCCGGGGGTGGCATAGGTATAATTCCGGTTGCCGGCCGAGGTGTAAGTATTATCGTTACCGTCTCCCCAAAACACCCGGACGTTCGCCGTTCCGTTCAAAGGAAGGGTAACGGTTGGCCGGGCAGCCGTGGTGGTCACGGTGATCGTCATGGGGCTGGTGGTCAGGGTCACCAACCCGGTAGACCCGGGCGTGAACCTGGTATTATCCTGGTTCGTGGCTCCGGAGGCCGTGCTGCCGTAGGTGCCGTTGCTGGTCTGGATGGTTGTTCCCAAGACCAGATTCTCGCAGGTGGAATTGTTCCCGTTGCAGTTCATCACTCCGGCGATGGAGAGCGCACCCAGGTTCAGCCCAAAGTCTGTCCGCAACGTGGCGCCGCTGCTCACCGATACCAATGAGCCTGTACCCAGCGCCGTGGCGCTGCCGGCGATAAGGGTTCCGGCAGTGATGCTGGTGGTACCGGCGTAGCTGTTAGCCCCGCTGAGCGTGAGGGTGCCGGCACCCGACTTGGTAACCCCGCCCGCACCGGAAATGACCGCTGTGTTGGCATAGGTGCCAGCTGGGAGATTGAAGGTGAGGGTACCATTATTATTAATGCTGGCAGATGCGATCGAACCAGCGGTGGTTCCATTACCAATGGATAGCGTGCCGGCGCTGATGCTGGTATTGCCGGTGTACGTATTGGCACCGGTGAGCGTAAGCGTGCCCGTACCCGCTTTGGTGAGGGCCACTGTGCCGCTGCCGTTCTGGATGACGCCGCTGAAAGTGGTGTTTGTATTGCCCACATGAGCGACCGTCACCGCTCCGGCCACGTTGCTGGTAACGGTACCCGCCCCGGCCAGGGAGGCAACGGACTCGGAAAACCCGTTCAGATCGAAAGTGGCGCCGGCGTTTACCGTAAGGGCGCTGCTGTTACTGATCCGCTCGCTGGCCGTGCCCAACTGGAGCGTACCTGCTGAGATGGTGGTGGCGCCCGTATAGGTGTTGGCGTTGGTGAGCGTGAGCGTGCCGGCCCCCTGCTTGGTCACCGAACCGCTGCCGGAAATGACAGCGCTGTAAGTTATGTTATCGGATCGGTTAAAGACCAGCTGGGCAGTAGCGTCGAGTAACCCAATGCTTGTGCTGGGGATGGATCCGGTAGTGCCCCCATTGCCGATGGACAGCGCGCCGAAAACAACCTGGGTAATTCCGGTGTATGTATTGGCACCTGTCAGAACCACCGTGCCGGTGGATGCAGAACTTGCTACAAGGCTACCGTTACCGGCGATAATGCCCCCGTAGGTAAGGGTGGCGCCGGCAGCCGCTCCTATGGTGGCGTTGCCAGGACTAACGATGTTGATTCCCCGGTTGGCATTCAGCGTAAAGCTGGAAGAGGCACTGAACGTACCACCTTCCAGGATCAGGGCCCCAGGTGTCGGGGAACCGGGCGCAGCCCCCAGTTTGTTGTCCTGGCTGATACTTAATGCCGCACTGATAACAGATGTTGTTCCTGTATAGGTGTTGGCGCTGGCGCCACTAAGTGTTAAATTCATCGTCGAACTGATAGTGAGGTTACCTGAACCGGCGATGATCCCCTGATAGGTAATGGACGCCCCTCCCTCAAATGTGCCACCACCGGCACCCAAGGTGATTCCCCTGTTTGCATGAAGCGTAAAGTTCGCACTAAACCTAAGCCTGCCGTTGTTGAGTACAATGCTACCCGGGGTAGCGCTGCCGGGCACGGCGCCCAGTTTGTTGTCTGCATTAATGATAACACTGCCGCCGCCATCAACTGTGGTAACACCGGTATAGGTGTTAGGGCTGGCTCCGTTCAGGAATAGAGGACAACCGGTCACGGTCAGGTTACCGGTACCGTCAATGATGCCCTGATAGATAATATTTTGACTACTACTTTTGAAGGTACCACCCCCTGCATTAAGAAGGACACCCCGGTTTGCATTAAGTGTATAGCCGGTGTTGGTTTCTAGTGTTCCCCCATTGAATACCAAATGCCCTGGGGTGGCGCTTACGGGCGGTGTACCCAGACCGTTGTCATTACTGATTATAACACTGCCGGCATTGATGGTAGTAGCACCCGCGTAGGTATTGGCGCCGCTGAGCGTGAGCGTGCCGGTGCCTGCTTTGGTAAGCGTGCCGGAACCAGAAATGACACCGCTGTAGGTGAGGGCATTGGAGCGGTTGAAAATGAGAGCGGCATTATTCACAATACTTGCACCTGCGACAGACCCGGTGGTTCCGCCATCGCCGATAGACAGCGTACCAGCCGAGATGGTGGTGGCGCCGGTGTAGGTATTGGCGCCGGTGAGCGTAAGCGTGCCCGTGCCCTGTTTGGTTAACTGGGCGTTGGCACCGCTGAAGACACCTGAATAAGTGGTGCTGCTGTTATTGCTCCCCACGGTGACCGTAGGCGTACCGGAGGCAGAACCGATGTTGCCCGCGCCGCTGAGCGAGCCGGCCGTGAGGTTGAACCCGGCCAGGGCAAGGGTACCCGTAACGGTGAGGTTGCCGGTGGTGATGTTCACTGCCGCGGTGAGGGTCACGGTGTGGCCTGAGGCGATGATCACATCGTCGCCCGCCACAGGGGCTACGCCGCCTACCCAGGTGGCGCCGGCGCTCCAGTTGCCGGTGGCGGCGGAGGTGATGGTGGCGGCTTGCAGGTGCGCGCCTGTGAGCAGGAAGAAAGTCAGAATCAGGATCATACCTGGAATTGGTATTCCTGACCTGATGAAAAAGAGCCGGGGCGCCTTTCCGAAATGCGGAGATGGACCTGCAGGGCAGGTGGTGTTTGGCGGAAAATTTTTTCTCATGAGATAATTAAAAATTAAAAATGATAGAAGGATGAAACGTGTCCTTCGTAAGGTATTATAGACATTGACTAAGGAATTAATGAGACCCTAGCCGAACAAGCTTTAAAAAAAAAATTTAGGTGCAAAGAGATGCTACTTCGGCTGTTTAATTCGGCACATTAATGTCAATATTCGGCAACCAACTTTGTCTTCAGCGCGCAGGAAACACAGTGCATGAACAACAAGAGGGAAAAAGCGCTCATACCAAATTATATATTCGGCATTTATTAGATAATATTCGGCAAAGTGCATTTTATATTTTTTTAGATATGCATTTTAAAAAACCATTTAGTGGGATAAGTGTTGAAGGGTATCACTACCAAAGATTAAACTGGACTTTAGCCAATTAGGAGCATTAAAGTTGTTTTTAGAACAGGCTAAATCAGTAACTTACTTACTTCTATGATTTGTTTTAAAGCGCCGTAGGAGAATTAAGCGTCTGCGAATCTGCGAGTCTGCGATTTTAGAATGTTGGAGCCAGAGCCGGATATGAAGCGCTGGCGCCATTCAAAATTCATAAAATCGTCGTTCCTCTACGAATGCTAAAATCGCAGATTCGGAGATTCGCAGACTCGTCATTCCGCTACGAAATGCTTAAGAGCGTGTTTAAAATTCCATCGCCTGGCTGCAAGCGCAAAATTTCATTTTATTTTGCGTTACATTTTTTCATCGTAACTGCCGGCTACGCCTGCAAAATGTGCCTTATCTAAAATAAAATTTTTCAGCTTTCGCTCAGACATGGAAATTTAAACACGCTCTAAATCAAACCATCGCAATCAAATACTCATGGCAAAGAACGAAGAGAGAAATTCATTTAGGTAAGTAATGGTAGTAATGATGAACATCTGGTCCCAAACAGCATGTTCATAATTTCCCAAATCCTGTTCCTGAATAGTATTTATCCTATATTTTAAGCTTTGAATTGGCTAAAGTCAAGCTAAGGTTTAAAATTCGGTTTTTCGCCAATTTGGTTATGCATTCCTGAAGAAGCTCTTAAATAAATGATAAAAATGAAAGTTGTTAAGCATCTATTGTTATTAATAATCCTAGCATTTTGCCAACACTCTTATGCTCAAAAGCAAAACAACCAATGGCGTTTTGGCAATGGTGGAGGAATTGACTTTAATACCATTCCTCCCAGCAATGTTTCAGGTGTAGCAATAACTACACCCGAAGGTAGTGCCTCTGTTGCGGATAGAGCTACCGGTTCATTATTGTTTTATACTAATGGCTTAACTGTTTGGAATATTAATAATCAAGTTATGCCTAACGGCACGGGGTTGTTAGGCGGAACACCAACATTATTATCTTCTACAACTGCTGCTGTTATTATTCCTAAACCGGGAAGCAACAATTTATATTACATAGTAACTATTGATGAACAATCTTCCAACAATGGTGTCAGGTATACGGTGGTTGATATGAGTTTGAATAGTGGTTTAGGCGATGTAGTAGCTGGCCAAAAAAATATTTTCCTGTTTCAAACTACTTCTGAAAAACTGGAAGTTGTTCCTGCTTCAGATGGTGTAAGCTATTGGCTGCTCACACATGACGAACCTGGCAATAGTTTTTTTTCTTTTAGGGTAAGCAGTGCCGGCATTGAAAGCACTCCCGTAGTTTCAACAATAGGCGCTACGCAAGCAAATGGAGCGGGTCATATGAAAATTAGCCGTCAATTCGATAAATTGGCTATCGGTGTTACTTTCAGCTCAACCATAGAGTTGTATGATTTTGATAACACCACAGGTGTGGTTTCAAATCCAATTTCCTGGAATTATAATTTATCAAGCCCTTTGATTTATGGTATTGAGTTTTCTCCTAATGGGAAGGTGTTATACATCAGCAATTTGGATAAATTACTGCAGTTTGACATCACTCCAACAACATCTTCCGCAATACAAAATTCTGTTTACCAATTACCCACTGGAACTGGATTTTCTCAACCAGCCTCCTTGCAATTAGCTGTAGATGATAAGATTTATATTAATTCAGGCAGTATTAACGTAATAAACTGCCCCAATAATTTAGGCGCCGCTTGCGGATTCCAACCAAACGCTATTGCCAATCAAAGTGGTGGTGGTGGTTACGGTTTACCCAAGTGGGTTTATTATACCGATGATCAGCCTGCCATAACTTCCAATGCGATAATCTATACTGATTCTTGTTTGGGAAATGCTACTCAATTTTTAATTCAAAATACTGCTGACATTTCAAGTATAACGTGGAATTTTGGCGATCCAAATTCAGGAGCCAACAATACTGCTGCAGGTTTTTCTGCCCATCATACATTTTCACAAGTTGGCAATTATAATGTTCGAGCAATTCTCAACAATGCTTGTGGTACGGATACCTTGTTTTTAGTTGATTTGCCAATTATCGATTGCAATAATCCTAACTCCACTATAACCGGAATAAAATTGTCAGGTGATACCTGTGCTGTGCCAGCTAGTCTTGCACTTCAAGTAGAAGGCATAAGCAATTCTCCTTATTTATTTTGGAATTTTGGCGACCCGGCAAGTGGAGCCAATGATACCATAACAATTACTGGGCAAAGCCCTTCGCCTTTCCCGACACATTCATTTTCATCGGCCGGAATCTATAATGTTTGCGTAAGCTATCAGAAACCAGGTTTTTCAGTTTCAACAGTTTGTAGAACCATATCAATTGGATTATGCTGCAATGGAATTATCGCTTCAACTGACTCCTGCCTTCAAAATAACATTCCATTTTCAATCCTAACTGGTGTAACAATATCCAGTGTTGCTTGGACTTTTGGCGACCCTTCAAGCGGAGTAAACAATACCTCAACTTCTTTAACACCAACGCATCTGTTTTCAACAGCTGGGACATATGATATTCGTTCCATTGTTAATTTTACTTGTGGTGTTGACACTATTTTCAGAACTATTTCCATTGTAAATTGCGACAGCATTAATGAAGATTGTCAATTATACGTTCCAAACGTATTTACTCCAAACGGTGATGGTTTTAATGACAATTTTTATCCGCTAACAATTTGCACATTTGAGCAGTATGAATTCTTGATTTTTAATAGATGGGGTGGACTTGTTTTCAATACATCAAATCAAACAGACAATTGGGATGGATCAGAAAATGGTGTTGACTGTTCTAGTGATGTTTACGTTTATTTGATAAAATATAAATTCCCCACGCAGCAGGTTAAAACTATTTCTGGTTCAATTACGCTTTTAAGATGAATAAGCTGGACTTTAGCCAATTAGGAGCATTAAAGTTGTTTTTAGAACAGGCTAAATCAGTAACTTATTTACTTCTATGATTTGTTTTAAAGCGCCGTAGGAGAATTAAGGGTCTGCGATTTTAGAATGTTGGAGCCAGAGCCGGATATGAAGCGCTGTCCCCATTCAGAATTTACAAAATATTCATTCCACTACGAATTCTAAAATCAAACCATCGTGGATCAAATACTCACGGCAAATAATGAAGAGAAAAGTTCATTCAACTGATTAATAATAGTAATTATGAACACGTTCTTAAGCTTTTAAATGGCTAAAGTCCAGCTTAATTTTCCTGTTTCGTCCAAATAAAAGAGTCCTCATCCACCGTTACAGCGGAAGAGGACAACCTAAAACCGATTACATCTTAATATATCTTCGACCTGATGGCCTATCTATTTAAAGTCTGAGTGCACAAGTATGAATGGCAATCCCCAGTTTTAGGCAAACTGCCCTATTCTCAATAACCTGCCGGCCGTGAGGTTGAATCCGGCAAGTGCCAGGGTGCCGGTCAACGTGGGATTGCCCGTGGAAATTTCCACCGCTGCGGTTAGGATCACGGTATGGCCGGAGGTGATGGTAGCGGCTTGCAGGTGTGCGCCTGCGAGCAGGAAGAAAGTCAGGAACAGGTTAAGACTAGGAATTTGCATCCCTGCCCTGATGAAAAAGAGCCGGGGCGCCTTTCCGAAATGCGGAGACGGGCCTGCCGGGCAGGTGGTGTTTGGCGGAAAATTTTTTCTCATGAGATAATTAAAAATATAAAACTTAGTAGAAGGATGAAACATGGCTTTTGCAAGGGACTATAGACAATAACTATACAATAATGTATGGTAAGTCGAATGCAAGGAAATTTTCATATAAAGGGACGCCAATTCAGTGTTTTAGTTCGGCACATTGATGTCAATATTCGGCAATCGACTTTGGCGGCGGCGGGCAGGAGACAATGGCATGAACAACAAGAGGGTAATTGCGCTTGACCACATGAAATATTCGGCATTTTTTAAATAATATTCGGCAAAAAACTCCATATTATACCTTTTTAGATATTTATTCAAAAAACCATTATGTAAGTTAGACGTTTAACGTTTCTTTTGTTCACGAGAATGTGGTTAAAATTCGCTTTTTCGCCAATATAATAGTGCATTCCAGGCATACTTCTTTCTTTACCTGCCGCAATTGGTGCTCGTTCAGGATTTTATTGCCGAACTCAAACCGGTTTTATTCAGCCTTCTTGCCCCTTTTGCAATCATGTAGTAGAGTTGTTACACAACAACTTTTATAGGAGCGTGGTTAAAATTATATTCTCTGATAATATGATTTTAAACACGCTCTAAAAGATTAGGAAACAAGCCCTTAAAACTTTCTACACAACCAAGCCAGCTCATGATCCTTAGCAGGATATTCATTTTCTTTTGTATTTTTTTCCTAAGTCTGCAGGTTTCGCACGCACAAGAGGTAGACAACATTCCACTTAAAGGGCGATTGATCCGGATTAGTTTTTGGCGCAAGAGTCATGGTTTGCCGACCTGGCACATTCGGGATTTGATACAGGACAATCGAGGGATGATTTGGATGGCTACCGACCAGGGATTGGTTTCCCTAGATGGGAAAAAATTCAAGATTCATGAGGTGCCCATACCCGAGATCAAGGCTAAGGATCTCTATCGTTTACTGATGGACAAAGAGCATCGGCTGTGGCTTTTTTACCATACAGGAGATAGCACATCTATTTGTGTGTATGACCCGATTCAGGGTCAGGTTGAAGCGCTCGCATCTTACATTGGCCGGTCTCTATCTTTTTCGTCCATTGCGTTAGGCACCCTATGTAAGGTTAGGGATACGATCTGGATTCTAGACCCCGGAACGCGCAGGGGTGGATATTATGCAGGAAATAACCGTTGGACAGAGACCTTTCAAGATACGGTTACGCATGAGGAGTCGTACATGTATTTTCCGGCTTCTGCAGGAAAGATTTGGATGGTAAATAAAATCATGAAAGCAGTTTACCTGTCAGATGCTTTTGGAAATATCAAAGAAAGCTATTCTATCAGAGATTCTCAGATATCGAGCTACTGGGTAGGCCATTGCGGTACATTGTATTTCATTTATCCTTCGGAGGAAAAGAGAGGGAGTGATTCTCCTGTTTCAATATTAAAATGTGTGGAAGGCGTGGGTGTTTTGCCTGTAATTGCACAGGATCAATTCAATTTGGAATGGGGAAACGGCATGTCTTTTAGGTACAACTCTATCCCCATTCGATCAAACAATCAAATGGGGATAGAGTTGGTGATCCACGAGAATGGTTTTGATTTGTACGACAAGGGGAAGCTATTGTACAAGGATCTTGATCAATATTTACAGCAAGAACACAGACTTAAGCCGGAAAAAACGGTTTATGTATTGGAAGATCAATCCTTCTGGATGCTAGCTATTGATGCAATAATCAGGCTGGAAGTTTTGCCAAACTATTTTACCAATTACCTGCAAGAAGTGGAGAATCCTCCCAGTACCCGCGGATTGGAAGTAATGGGAGACACCTTGTATGTGAACAGTTATCAGGGGCATCTGGCAGTGAATTTGCTAAACAAACGTTGGCGGAAAATGACCGAACTTAACCGCTACCCTTTGGGTTTGGGCATGGCAGTCTATAAAGATAACCTTTGGAGTGGTCATCATGGAAATATGATCAGTGTCTATTCCCCGATAGGAAACAGGTGCAAATTTATTCCGATTTTAGGAGATGAATGGAATTACCAAACCAATGCTTTTTTTTTTAACGACCGTGAAGGCGTGTTCCTTGGAACAGCCTTTGGCTTATTCAAATATCATTCAGATTCTAAAGTATTCAGAAAAACAAACAACAATTACCCACAAATTAATTGTTTTTATAAAAATACCCATGGCATTTGGATGGGCAGTTCTGAAGGCCTGTTTTTACTGGATTCATTGAGTTCACATTTAGATATTAATGCCAGGCATATATTTCCATTGATTATTACAACCGCTGTTAAGCAAATATACGAAGACAAAGAGGGTGTTTTTTGGTTGGCTACAGCGGAAGGACTTTGGCGATGGCGCCCTTTTTCCATGTCGGTGGATGTATTTAATGAAGCAACAGTTGGATTGCCATCCAATCAAATTCATGCAATTTACGAAGATCACCTCGAAAGGTTATGGATGTCCAGCGATAATGGAATCATTTGTTTTGACAAAAAAAGTCAACAATTTCACACTTTTACAGTCGGAGACGGCCTTTCGTCCAATGAATTCAATTACTTGTCTCATTGTAGGGATGAACAAGGGCGATTGTATTTTGGATGTGTATCGGGAGTAACCTCCTTTCAGCCAGACTCCATTAATAAAAATTCATATAATCGTTTAAAACTGTATTTGACTGCTTTTAAAATCCGGAGCGCAAATACCAGCAATGAACAAAACTTAACCATAGACGCCAATTCCCACAAGGAGCCTCTGAAAATTGCTTACTCAACGGAACAGATCAGCATCGAGTTTTACGCACCGGCATTTTCCGGTGAGTGCATTCAATATCGTTGGCGCATCTCGAAATTTGATTCAACCTGGACTATTTTGACGGAACCTCACATTAATATATTTCAACCACATATTGGCGCCTATACCATAGAGATAGAAGCAAGTGTTCTTGGAAACAATCTTATTCCCAAAGCAAGTTTTTATATTGATTTGATTGTAGAAGATCCTTTCTATTTAAATACCGACTATTTGGTATTTGGGGCTATACTTATATCGGGCTTGATAGTCGGGGTATTTCGATGGCGTCAGCAACGCCTCCAACATCTAAGCAAGCGGTTATCCAAAGAAGTAGCAGAGAAGACGATACAATTGCAACAGGAGCGGGATACCATTGCTAAGCAAGCAGAGGAACTTAAGTGTTTGGATGAGGAGAAGTCGCGTTTTTTTCAGGATTTGAGTCATGAGATACGCAATCCGTTGACGTTGATTTTGGGGCCTGTGAGCGAGTTGTTGAAGCAGGAGGAGTTGCCGGAGTCCTACCGGGAGAAATTGGAGCGGGTGAAGCGAAACACCCGCAAAATTATGGCTCTGATAGAGGAGGTATTGGAGTTGACGCGTCTTGAGGCGGGCGTGGTACCGTTGGAGCATTCGGAGTTTATTTTGGAGGCACTCCTGGAACGGCTGGTTGGAGAGTTTGAGTTGCGCGCCGGAGCAGAGGGCAAAGCGCTTCGTTTGGCGCATCATTTTCCGGATGGGCTGATGATACGGACGGACATGCGGAAGCTGGAGAAAGTGATCTCTAATCTGATTGATAATGCGTTGAAGTATACGCCGGCGGGCGGGGTGGTATTGGTACAGGCGCGGTGGCAGGAGGAGGGAGTTCTGCGGTTGGAGGTACGGGATACGGGAGTTGGGATTGCCGGCGAGCATTTAGGGCGGATATTTAACCGATATTATCAGGTACCGGGCGTTGAGGCGCTTGAGCGGAAGGGCGGGTTTGGGATAGGGTTGGCGATGTGCCGGAGTTATATGCAGTTGCTGGGTGGAGAGATTACTGCGGAGAGTACGCCCGGGGCCGGTACGGCGATGCGGTTGGTGTTGCCATGCGGTGAAGTTAAATCTGCTGTTGTAATGAAGGAATTGGACAGGACTGAGCCGGCAGGCCGTCTTGGGCGTATTTTAGTGGTGGATGATGAGCCGGAGATACTGGATTATGTAACCTCTTTGTTGTCGGATCGGCATGAGGTGATCCGGGCGGGGTCCGGGGAAGAGGCCTGGTCAATATTAGCGAGAGAGAAGGTAGAGCTGGTGATCAGCGATTTGGTGATGCCTGAGGGGG
>DLXL01000500.1:0-1135 GCA_003448025.1 Saprospirales bacterium
TTGCTCATGCGCATAAGCGCACTGGCACGCAGGCCCAAAAGCAGCTTTCAAATCCATGCCCCGAGTATCTTGCGATTTTCCGACCTGGAAATGGATCTTGATAAAAAAGTACTCTACCGGAACGGGCAACGTATCGCACTGACTCCAAGAGAGTTTTCTTTGATGGAATACCTGATGAGGCACCCTGGCAAAGTGATCTCCAAAGCTGAAATTTCGGAACAGGTTTGGAATCTATCCTTTGACACCGGTACCAATTTCGTGGAAGTGTATTTCAATTTTTTGCGGAAAAAAGTGGATAAAGGATTCCCCAAAAAACTGATACACACACAATTCAGGATTGGATATGTTCTAAGGGAAGATCAGGAAGAATCATAACACCGCCACCCATGCAAATACGAACCAAATTAACCCTTCAATTCATCGTGCTCGTGGCGAGTATGCTCGTAGCGTCACTGTGTTTTATTTATATAGAATTCCGTGACATGACGGAAGACGAGTTTTACGAAAGTCTGCGTTCCAAGGCTCTGATGACCGCCGAGATGGTGTTGCACGATGAGGAAAAACTTCAGCCTTTACAGGAACAGTCAACAGCACAAGATGTAGGCGTTTCACTCCCTTTTCGCGAAAATGTAGTTATATACAATGCTGATTTACAGCGCGTATTTGCATTCAATCGTACCAAGGTTCCATTTTCGCTTAAACGACTCTCTACCTTGAAAGCTTCAGGTGAAACCCGTTTTGTAGACGAAAATTTGCACGCACTCAGTATTTCCCATAAAAGTCATACCGGCAACGAATATTTGATCATTGCCGAATCTGTATTCAACTCGGAGGAACTGGGGCATCTGCGAAATATATTGATGGTCACTTTTTTCCTTTGCATCGGGCTGGTTGCAGCAGGAGGCTGGTTTTATGCCGGCCAGGCTATGGCGCCTGTAGCAAGCATCGTAAACCAGGTAGACGCCATTCGGCCAACGGATCTGAGTGCCAGAGTGCAGGGCCAGAATAATCGGGATGAACTTTCCAGGCTGGTATTTACCTTCAACCGATTGCTCGACCGGATTCAGTTTGCGTTCCGGATGCAAAAGAGTTTTATTTCCAACGTTTCCCATGAATTAAAAAACCCGCTTTCCGT
>DLXL01000500.1:1237-11778 GCA_003448025.1 Saprospirales bacterium
TTAAAAAACCCGCTTTCCGTGATCATAGCCCAACTGGAAGTTGCATTGGATCAAAAGCGGGATACGGAAGATTATCAGGCTACTTTAAAATCCGTTTTGGAAGATTCCAGGGAATTGAGCGAAGTAACAGAAAAACTGCTCCAACTGGCTAAAGTCCATTCCGAAGGAGCTGATATCCGGTTTGAACGAGTACGACTGGATGAGTTAATGTTGCAAACGCGCGCCAGTTTGTTGCGATTACATCCGAATTATAAGGTCTCTTTTGATATTATTGGAATTCCGGAGGATGAGGAACAGTTGGTTGTACATGCCAATGAGCCTCTGTTGCGTTCGGCCTTCCAAAACTTAATGGACAATGGATGCAAGTTCTCGCCGGAGAAAAAAGTGGATGTAAAGATCCATTTTGATGCCTGCGGAAAGCACCGGGTGGAAATATCAGATCGGGGGCCTGGCATTGCTGCTAAAGATTTACAATTGATCTTTCAGCCCTTCTACCGTAGTTCGCAAAGCATTCATGTAAAAGGGTCCGGGATTGGATTATCCCTGGTAGACAGTATCATGAAAATTCACCAGATTGGGATGGACGTGGATTCCGTACAAGGAAAAGGCACTACCTTTAAATTGAGTTTTCCAGCTGTAGCAGCGTGAAAATCAATCCACTATGAGAAAGCAATTCAAACACCAAAACAGGTATGTTACGGGCATCCGATGGTTGATTCCCG
This sequence comes from Saprospirales bacterium, assembly GCA_003448025.1. Lineage (GTDB taxonomy): Bacteria > Bacteroidota > Bacteroidia > Chitinophagales > Saprospiraceae > M3007. Next base: position 1,960 of record DLXL01000500.1, read on the forward strand.
CAGGTGGTCTGCTGCTCTGCCTCACGCTGATATTTCATCATTGCCGCTTTTATCAGGTTGCCGAATTACCCGAACGCAGAATGGCAACCAAAATCGCTATTCAATGGAATCAGCTGGCACTGGATCTGGAAAGACATACGATGGGTTACCGACCACCGGTGAGCGCGCGCATGTTCGCATACGTGGAAATGGCCGCCTACGAAGCATCGCTGCCGGATCTGCCAGACCACATATCACTGGAAAAATTCATTACGGGCTATCAAAAACCGCCTGAAAAATTTGGAACCGGACAGTTCAGTTTGCCTGCCAGCGTTAATGCTGCTTATGCCCGAATCTTGCGTCATTTTTTCGCCACCGCACCCAAAAAAATCCTGAATGAAGTGGATTTGCTCGAGCAACACTTCCATCATAAACTAATAGCACATTCGCCGGATACCGTTATTAGCAAATCTGTTGCATTCGGCCAAAAGGCAGCAGAAACCGTCTGGGAGTGGTCCAAAACCGATAAGGAAGGACACAATGGACATCTGTATAATTACGACCACGGATATGAGTCGCCGGCATGTGTGGGTTGTTGGCAGCCTTCCGGCGATCTTGCCACCCCGGCTTTATTGCCTTATTGGGGGCGGGTTCGTCCTTTCATTCCTGAAGTGACTGATATCTCAATCAAGGAGCCTTTATCCTATAATCCACAGCCAGGTTCAGATTTTTATACGGAAGCCATGGAGGTCTTTTCTGTTTCTCAACCGCTGAGTAAGGAGAATTTATGGATCGCCGAATTCTGGAGTGATGACCATCCTGGCCTGACATCCTCCCCAGCTGCAAGGTGGATTTCTATCGCCAACCAGGCACTGGAGAAATCTGAAGCGCCTTTTCCAGTGGTAATAGAAACCTACCTGAAAAGCGGAATCGCTTTGCACGATGCCGGCATAACGGTTTGGCGTGGCAAATACTGCTACAATTTGGAACGTCCCATAGCCTATATCCGTAAATACATAAATACGGAGTGGGAAACCCTGCACACTACCCCTTCCTTCCCGTCTTACCCTTCCGGACATGCCGCATTTGGCGCTGCAGTAGCTGAGGTGCTGACAGATGCACTTGGAACACATTTTGAACTTGTAGACCGTACCCATGAAAAAAGGCAGGAGTTTGCAGGCACCCCCCGCAGTTACAACTCCTTTGATGAAATGGCCCGGGAAAATGCCGCCTCCAGAGTACTATTAGGCGTACACTATAGAATGGACTGCGAAGAAGGCGTTCGACTTGGTAAAATAATCGGGAAAAAAGCCGTCGAACTCCAACTCAGCCGAAAAGAAGCCGCATTGATATTTTAAACTACAAAAATGCTGTTTCCCGGGAAGACGTAAATCAATCATTTTTATGATTTAAGATGCCGCATAGTTGTTTTTGTGCAGTTACCCGCGAAATAGCCTTTTATATGCCATACAGGATCCTTCATGCTTACCATATATCATAACTCAAGATGCGGTAAAAGCCGCTGCGCATTACAGGTATTGACGCAATCCGGCGCTGCGTTTGAAATGGTTGAATATCTAAAAAACCCACCATCGGAAGCGGAGTTAACCCAATTGCTGGAGCTTTTACAAAAACGACCGCTTGATATTATCCGGCAAAAAGAACCTGTTTTTCAGGAACAGTTCAAAGGCAAAACATTCAGCGATGCAGCCTGGATCCGTATTATAGTAGAGAATCCTATCCTAATGGAGCGCCCTATCGTGGTGGCCGGCAACAAAGCCTGGGTGGCCCGGGATGATCAAACCCTGGAAGATATATCTAAGGCCATTTCCAAGTAAATATTCGCACGCATTTGCATCGCCCAGATGTAACGCAGATTCCACTGTACAGATTTTATACTGATTTTTCCTTCAGAAAAATGGGCACTGAATGGTACTTTTTAAAAAATTTCAAAGAACTTTGCATTTAAAAGTACCCATTAAACACATTCTACCGCCTTCCCAATGTTTTCCCTTACCTGGCAAATCTATCGTGAGCCCTGGGTGTTGCTGGGTGGCCCCAGAGCCCTACTGCTTCAGGTAGCCCATCCGGCGGTAGCCGATGGCGTTGCCAGGTACAGCCGTTTCCAGGAAGATCCTTTCGGGCGGGGATACCGCACATTTAAGGCCATGGCTACCCTGTATTTCGGAACCCGGGAGCAGGCGGAAGCTACTTCCCGCCGACTGAATCGGGTGCATGCCGGAATAAAGGGTACAGACTATACTGCAACCGATCCCGAACTGCAATTATGGGTATTTTCCACACTTGTAGACACTACATTGCGGGTGTTTGAAGGTATGCCGCTGCGTCAGTTGCCACTTAACTGGAAGGAGTTGTTTTATGAAGAAAGTAAACTAGCCGCTGCGTTACTGGGTATACCGAAGGAAATATATCCTACTGATTTACACGCCTTTGAATCGTATTTTCAGGCAATGTTGCATGGGGAACTTTTAGGCTCCGAAAACGTATGCAGGGAAGTCGCGCAAGCCATTTTACAGCATCCCAACACTCCGAAAAAAGCAGCATACTGGCTTTCATCCGTTGGAATACCGGAGCCTTTGTGCGCACGCCTGGATATCCCGTTCCAACAACAGGCAGCCGAACAATGGATCCGCTGGATGCCGCGAGTTTATGCTGCGTACCGGATTATTCCGCCAATCCTGCGCTGGGCGCCGGCATACCACCAGGCCATGTACAGAATCAGTATGGAAGATGGTCGGCGCCCCGCCTTTTCTGCATGGTGCTGGCATCATATCACCCGGTATATCAACGTACCATTAGCCTTGGATCCGACTTCCCCACACATTTGATATTTGGTGTTCATCATCCCATCTCATTTGCCAAGCCCGTAGTCGCTTCAAAAAAGCGCGTATTCTCCTCCATTTGCATTAGATGTCTACGGATATGCATGGCTAAAAAATAGAGGTATTCATACACGTCTATTTTACCCAGTTCATTTACAGTCATGGTAGTTTTGTACAAAATACCGGCGCCCTGACCGAGTTGATCCAGCCAGTCCAGGCATTCCTGCAACTGCTCCTTCAGGCGTACGCGTACATCCGCACCAGGGGCGCCCTGCGGCTCCATGTGCTCGGGGCGAGTCCAGATAAAAGTACCGAGTGTACCTACTTCTTCCAGCTTTTCCCGTTGAAAAACATAATGTCCTGCTGCTTCTTTCAGATCGTGCTTCTCCAGCAATTGCATCGATTTGAGTCCTCCTTTCCGGATTAGGATGAGTAAAAAATGATTGGTTAGGGTAATATGTTCCAGGATTTCATCAATAGTCCAGCTTCCACGAGGCGGACGAAAGCCACGCAAGTTTTCAGGTGCATCAAACCAGGCATCTGCAGCCTGAAATTGAGTGGTAAGGGTGTCGCGAATCTCCCGGATCAAGTGGTTAATATTCGATAATGACATGTTTATTAAAACCAGAAATGGCTATACAAAAGTTCCCAATATATTGATGAGCGGCAAGCGGTATTAGGCTTTTGGTAAATATTTGTAAACCTCGGTTAACAGGCTGTAAAACCGATCCTCTTTTGCTTGAAACCCTGGATATGTGCGTACTTTCGTGGGCGTTTGAAACTATCTAAATTCAATTCAACCTTTTTAATGAAAAACATCATGAGAAAACCCTTGCAACTGACCCTGATTTTGGCCTTCGCATTCCTTGTACAATCTGCTACAGCTCAAAAAGATTGGCGCTGGGATGGACATGGCGTAGGCTTTAGCGCCCCGGCTAACATGCGTATCACGCAAAACACAGACAGTGAATTCGCCGCAGAAGGCAGTGATCTGATTCTTTCCATTTATGTTGAACAAGATGGCGAAGTAACCAAAGAAACCCTCGCGGATGCCCTTCTGGTTGCGGCAAAAGAGTTTGAATACGATGAAATCAGCGATGCCGACGAGCTCCAAATAGATGATTTTGAAGGCTATTACGTGGAAGGCACCAAAGATGGAGTAGGCGCGTTCATCATCACTTTGTTGGATAAAAAAAGCAGCACGAATCTGGTGGTCGTTATTGCCTTCACCACTGATGGCGCCCGCGACAAAGCGATTGATATAGCTGATTCTTTCTACGCCTTTGATTGATAAGGCAGGAAGGTTTAACACAAAGGGCAAAAGCCTCAAACAGTGTTTTGACAGATAAAAAAGCCGTTTCCCAAATCCATGGGAAACGGCTCGATTGTTATCATGAGGCCTCTGATATATCCTCTTTATTTGCAACAATAGTTGCCTTTGCTCTTTCCAGAGATACCTAAGCCGAAAAACAGGGAGGGGGAAGTTTTAAATCATTACTGTGTCTCCCGGTAGATATCAATAGACTTTGTCACAAAACTACCATTCAGGACCATGGCTAGCCGGCAATTGGTCGTGAATGGCCTGTTTAACGGTGCTAATGGGTTCAAATCTGTACGTGAATGGAAAGACATCCTGGTCGTGGACGCAGGTTCTGGGGTAGCACTTAAAAATACCAGGGAAACATCTATAAAACTGGAAAAAGCTCACTCAAGAGACCAGGCTCTATTATACCTGCTCCAATCTTTTCAAAAAATCATCCCGATATCCTTTGCTAAGTGGCACGTGCTTGTCTCTTATTTGGATAATCATGTCTTGCAAATCAACACTTTGTATCCATTTCAATTGAATGAGGAAGCTCCGGTGGGTTCGGGCAAATCGGTTTGCAGGCAGTTTCTCTTCCAAATCGCCCAATGGCATACGAATGGCAAATTTATGGCCATCGGTGGTGTAGAGAATGGAATAACGGTCGTCTGCTTCCAGGAAGAGTATATCGTCAAAGTTAACTTTTTCGAGTTTTTGCCTGACCTTAATGAACAGGCAATCCTGCACCGCAAGGTCGCTTTGCTCAAAGGTGTTGGACGAATCGCCTGAAGCCATTTTAGCAACGGCGAGTTCTATCGTGCGTTGAAGCTGCAGGATGTCAAATGGTTTGATGATAAACGCAACAGGGTCGGTTTTTTGCACCCGTGCAAAGGTTTCGTTATCCTGACGTGAAGTGATAAAAACGGTCGGCGTAGGCCGGATTTTATTAACCTTTTCTGCAAACTGGATACCATTAATATCTCCTGACAAGTTGATGTCCAACAGTAAAAAATCAGGCTGTTCCCGATGGAAACAGTCAAGTGCATCGAAAGCGTTGTCATACGTACCTGCCAGGTCATAACCCATTTGCTCTACGAGCATTTCGAGCTGACTGGCATAAAGGGGTTCATCTTCGAGGATGAGCAGTTTCATAGTTCCGTTTTGTGTATTTCTTTGCCGCTGAGGCACAGGGTATTGGAGCAGACCTTTCAAACTTTTGATCCTCTCTGTTGCTGCAGTAAAAGAACAACAATTTACGCACTCGGTATAGAAAACACAAACGAGGTTCCTTTACCTTCTGTGCTTTGTACTTTCAAAACACCCTGGTGCAACTCTACCAGTTCTTTACACAACAAAAGACCCAACCCGGCCCCTTTTTCTCCGGCCGTACCCCGATCACTGCGCTTTTCCAGTGTAAAAATCTTCTCTAGTTTTTCAGCCGACATTCCTTTACCGGTATCTTGCACGGTAATAGAGATTTTCTCTGATTCGACCTCACTGCTAACCGATACAAGTCCATTATGGCCGGCTGGCGTGAATTTGATCGCGTTCCCAACCAGGTTTCTCAGAATGGCTTGTAAGCCATTCAAATCTGCCTGAACAGAGATTTCGGACGGCACTTTGTTTTCCAAATGAATGCCTTTGGCTGCCGCTGCGTTTTCATAGATCTGGAATGTATCGGCTACTGTGTTATGCAAATTTACAGGTTCAGGCTGATATGGCATCATCCCCCTGTTCAGCAAAGCCCAGGAAAGCAAATTGTCCAGAAGTCCACTGAGGTTGGCAGCGCTTTTGGTGAGCATATCGCTGATCTTATCGAGCATGGCCATATTACCCTTTTCAAGGCAATACTTCAATTGAGCGCCTACCCCCTGAAATGCAGCGAGCGGACTGCGCAAATCGTGCGCAATGATGCTAAAGAATTTGTCTTTTTCCTGATTGAGTTGGGTTAGTTCCTGGTTTTGGACGTCAAGTTTCTTTCGGGTTCTGCGCAATTGAGTATAGAGATAACTGCCAAAAATGAGTATCACAAGCAACATCGCTCCCAACGTCAGGTACAGGCGATTGCGAACCAGCAATAGTGCCGATTCCCGCTCTACACGTTTTTTTTCATCTTCGAGATCTTCTACATTTTGCTTTACCCTTTCCTCCGATAAGCGGCGCCGAAGGGCAATTGTTTTTACACTATCGAGCAAAAGGAAATACGCCTCGTGTTGATACAATGCACTCGGGAAATCGCCCAATTCCTTGAAAACCCGGTATAACAAATGATGTGCATCTGCGATGGCGGTTTTGGAACGGGTTTTCTCACAAAGTTCAAGGTTTTTCTGAGCGGCCTTCAGCGCCTCGTCCATCTGTTGGGTTTTCAGATATATCTCGGCGAGTTTATCATACACCTGGGCGCTTTCGAGGTACATACTCTTGAGCCCATACCACTCAGCTACTTTGTTGAAGATAGTTTTAGCCGTTTCGTAATCCTGCTGCGCGATCTTTACTTCGCCAAGTTGTATATTCAGCGATTCCAGTGTAATGGTGTCTTTGTTGACCTCCAGCGCTTTGATGGCTTTCCGTAGTCCTTTTTCCGCCTTGTCTGTTTGTCCCAAAGCGATTAGTGAAGGGGTCATATCCTGCCAAACCCCGGCGATGTAGGCCGCATTGTTCGTCTTGTTCGCTACTGCCAGCCCTTTTTGATAATTTACAAGCGCCTGTTCAGGATCGTTGGTAGCATGAAAGATCCGACCGCGCAATTTATACAGTTCTATATCTGCATTAAGGTCCTTCAAAACGGGGTTCAGTCTTTCAATTTCCGGGGTAAGTTGCAGCGCTTTGTCCAGATCCCCCAGTCTTATGAGAAGATCGCAAATATTGTGGAGACTAACTACCTGACGGTATTCATCCTTGCTTTCCCTGGCAACGGCAAGCGATTGCTCCTCCATCTCCAGTGATTTTGAGAAATCACCCATTTTGGCATAAACCAGGGATATTTGGGTCAGGGCGTAACATACTCCTGCACTTATCTTATTTTGCTGATAAATGGCCAGTCCACGGTGGCAATATTCCAGCGACTCCTCAAACGCACCCGTATTTCTGAGCATAGCGCCCAAGTGGCAATAGCGGCCAGCCAGGAACCCAGGTTTGCGCTGCACCTGTTCGCTCATGGTTATGGCTCGCTTGGTGAATTGAATACTTAAATCGTATTTCCCCTCCTGATTATAACAGTTGCCTTTAGCAAATAAGGCATCCGTCAGCAAGATTTTTTCACCCGAACGTTCAGCCAATTCGATGGCTTGATTAATTATTTCGTGTGCTTCCCGCGTGCGGTATTGTTTCACCAGCAAATCTGCCTGTTTTAGGCTGGCCTTGATACTCGCGGCATAAAAACCAATAGTTTCAGCTGTTTGTCTGGCTGATATGGCCGCTTCCATCGCCAAATCCGGGCGATTGTCAGCCGAATAGTCGGCAAGATGGAGCAGTGTATTAACCTTTTCCGTTCCGGCCGGGAGAGCTTCCGCTCGATTTTGAAGGCTGTCAATCAAGTGATTTTGAGCATAAAAGTGCTGTAACGTAATACATAGAACAACGCAGATAATGTATTGCCGCATCAATTTCGATTTGAAGCAAAGTTATGTCGTAGCGGTAAAAGGATCACAATTGCAAGAAATTATTGTACACATTCAGCCAGGGATTCAACAAGTCAGAAAAGGATTTTTAATTACCTGATTCAACATTTGAATTCCCTGCAATAGCAAATATCGTAAAAAATCATGCAGGATAATCAATCGGGCCGCCCCGAAAAACGGAACGGCCCGAAAGTGCTCACAATAAGGTCTTTAAATGTATTATTTCTGCAACACCAGTCGCTTCTGCACTTTCCAGGTATCCGACTGAAAATCAATCATATAAATACCAGGCGCAAGGTTTTCCAACCTGAGTGGTACAACATTCTCTCCTTCAATACCCATATTCTCCTGACTGTAGATCATGCGTCCGGAAGAATCGAACAAGCGGTAGGAGAACTGCTGTTCCCCTGGCAACTGGAATGCCATAATGGCCTCCCCACTGGTTGGATTTGGATAAACCAACAGATCAAATACTCCCGGACTTACTCCTTTCCCGCCACCACCTTGCTGGAAGTCGCCGTTTCCGGCATTTACCACTGTAACCACCGACACGCAGGTACTGGAATTGTTGCTAAGGTCCCTGACCGTGATGGTCAGGTTGTAGGTATTCGGTGTTGTATACACTTTTGCAGCCGGCGAGTAGGATGTAACAGCACAGTTATCAAAACTGCTAAATGCCAGATCAGCACCATACACTATGGCATATCCATTTGAACCAATGGCCACCGTAACGTCTTCACAAACCGCCGTTGGCGCGATATTGTCCTTTACGTTTACATTGGCAATACAGGTACTTTGATTGTTATAGTTGTCTTTTAACGTCAATACCACTGGCACTGGAGTGCCATTAGCTTGAGAACAATCGAACTCAAAGGGGAATACTGTTCGGGTTGCAATGCCACAATTGTCTGTGCTTCCATTATCTACTGCTGATGCCGTGATACTGGCGTACCCATTGTTGTCCAGAAAAACATTTATGGTTTTACATTTTGCAACAGGAGCCGAGACATCCCTGACATTCACTCTGCCCGTACAACTTGACGTGTTTCCACCAGGATCTGTAGCGGTCAGCGTAACTGTTTGGATACCAATTTGAGAACAGTTGAACGTATTTGGCGACAGTGTAAAGGTCATGCTGCAATTATCTGTGGAGCCGTTGTTCACAGAGGCTGCAGATACGGTTACCGTGCCGTTCGGACCTAAATTCGCCGGCAATATGGTGGTCTTGCACTTTGCCACCGGAGGGGTTACATCCCGAACCGTGACGATGGCATTACAGGTGGCTGTATTACCGTTGCCGTCGTTGGCGGTAAGGGTTACCACGTTGTTCCCCACGTTGCTGCAGTTGAAACTGCTGGCCACTACCGACACGAGGTTCACCACCCCGCAGTTATCCGAACCTGATTGATATACATTGGCCGGAGTGATACTCACGTTCCCGCTGGCATCCAGATTGGCTGTAAATGGTCTGCAGACAATAGCCGGAGGGGTCACGTCTTTCAAAGTCACTATAAGGGTACAGGTCTGGGTATTGCCTGCCACATCGGTGGCTGTAAGCGTCACGGTCCGCACAGTGTTGTGTCCGCTGATGGTAGAGCCTGCTACAGGGCTTTGCACAAACGTTGGCGTTGGGTTACAGTTGTCGCTCAGGGTCGTGGGGGAAAAGGCACTGATGGTGCCCTGACAGCTTGCGTTGGCATTGATGGTCACGTTGGCCGGACAGGTGATGTTCGGCCTGGTCACGTCCTTAAGTGTTACCGTGAGGGTACAGGTGGAGGTATTTCCGTTACCGTCGTTGGCCGTAAGGGTCACCGTTTGCGTGGCATTGTGGCCGCTAAGCACCGTTGAAGATACCGGACTTTGCGTCACCGAGGAAGCCGGATTACAGTTGTCGCTCAGAGAGGCAGGGGAATAACTTCCCACCGTACCCTGACAGCTGGCGTTGGCATTCACCGTAGCATTGGCCGGGCAAGTGATGCTGGGCGGGGTCACGTCTTTGAGCGTCACCGTAAGCGTACAAGTGGAGGTATTTCCGTTGTTGTCGTCGGCTGTAAGGGTCACGGTTTGCGTGGCG
>DLXL01000217.1 GCA_003448025.1 Saprospirales bacterium
TGTTATTTTTGTTTATACTCAGTGCCTCAGTGCCAATAAACAGAAGCTGCCTTGGAATTTATTTTGCGTGATATTCTTCACTTTTGTGTCTTTGGGAAATGTGTCTGCTCAACCATTATGCAATGGAGTGGTTGATCTCTCATGTTTTACTAATACTGAAGACCCTAATTCAGTACGATGCGTTAATGGCAATGCGACGATCCTTTCTTTAACTACTGGGGCGAACCCGATCCTGCTTCCACCTGCACAGGCGGCAATTATACCTCAATATGTAGTGGTAGATGGAAATATTCTGTTTAATAGTAACTACACGTTTGCTCCAGGATCTGAAATTGTATTCACACAGGACAAAGGTTTTTTTGTTGAACCAGGTAGGCTACTCTCAGTAAGCGGCTCTTATCTACATGGATGTACACATCTGTGGACAGGAATAACGGTTCAAAATGGTGCAGGTATCAGATTTATAGGAAATGTTCTGGAGGATGCCATAAATGGTATTTGGGTTCAAGGTAGCTCAGGAAACCAGGCGCCATCAACGATCACAGCTCATTCCAATATATTTCGCAAAAATGCTACCTCGATTTTATTAGGGACTGATGAACTATCGACAATCGTTAAAAGGAAAATAAGCTTGACTAAAGGTGGAATTACGGCCAATGTTTTCGATGGAGAAGGATTTTTATTGCCGGGTTTGCCCGGCTTTCCAAGACCAGTAATTGGTATAAAGATTTCACGTACCGTCCCAATTTCCATTGGAGATACCGGTAATAATGGTGTCGTTTTTCCAGTCAATGTTTTTAAAAATTATAGGAGTTTCAATTCTGCTGATATTCTTTCAGCAAAGGGTATTTTAGTCCAAAATAGTAATGTTACCATCAAAAATAGCAAATTTGAATCCATCGGAACATTCAATGGATCTCAAATATCAGCTTATGGAGTTTGGGCCAATGGAGATGATGGTATGCACAGTGTCAGAATATTTGGACTTGGTCAGGATGGCCCACCAACCTTCGATAAGGTTTCCTGCCCGATAGCGTCTCGTTCCGGGAGCATTTTTGTTTATGATGTTAATTCGACTGATTCTCATGTTGGAGTACAATATTTTAGACAGGTTACACCTCTAAATTTTCCTCCTGGCAAGGTTGTTATAGAACGTTGCAACTTTGATAAATATCGTAGCAATGCCGGGGCAATTCTTATAGGAGATCACGAAAAAACACAACTGAACCTTGTGCGAATTTCAGATTGTGTAATTCATGATAATTTTCAGCAAGTTTTGAACTCATCAGCCGGAAATCAATTTGATGAAACTGAATACCGCTGCGGAATAAGAGTCTTTTCCGTAATGCCTACTAATTTGGGTAATTTTAGGATTTACAATAATGAAATCTACAATGACTTCAAAAATCAGTCCTCAACCTATAAAATAGCGGCAATTCGATTGTCAAATATCGAAGGAGGTATCATTCATACTAATAGGCTGTATGATGAGAATTCAGCAGGTAACGTCACTACAGCAGCCCATTTCAAAGGCAATTGGCTCAATAACAGCAAGAGCGCCATCGTTTATGATAACACCATTCATGGCATACAAAGCGCCTATCAAATTCCCGGAAGAGAAACGGATGGTATTTCTGTGTTCGAATCCGGAGATTGTGATATATACTGTAACGATGTGGATCTACTCAAAAACGGCATTTCCTTCAAAGGCGAAAATTGCGATCAAACTTCACTGCTTCAAAACAAATTCAACACCCACCACAACGGCGTGTATTTGTCGTCCGATGCCATTATTGGCGTACAAGGAGATTTAGGCCCGCATGAAAATAAATGGTTGAGCTCAGCAGCACTGCTCGATGGGAACTTTCATTATCCAGGATTTGATCCTACCGTTTTTGATGATGTACAAAGAGTGGGAATGTCTAAATTTTTAATTAACAATCTTAACCAAAACTCCATTTATTGGGCCAACCCGCGAACCATTGGTGGCCAGGCGGATATTGACTACTGGTTTACAGATGACAATGGTCAATTTCCTCCGGCCCCAACGCTTTCTGACTGCTCAAGCGGCCTTTATACTCCTCAAGATCCTAAACTGAGCGAAGCTGATCTTGCCGTGTTGTCCAACAATTTTCCGGACTATCAGGGTTACCCAGCTTCAGGCTGGGAGGCCGGCCTGCGCTTGTTTGCAAATGTATCCAGGAATGCTGCCTTGCGTCCTTCCGGTAGCCTTGCCAAAGCATTTTACGATGGTAACAGCAATGCAACCCTGGGTAAATTGTACACAGGACTTGAAAGTGTTCGGAATTTTGGACAAACAACAACAGCTATCCAGGTCATTCAGGAAGAAATAGAGGAACTGCTGGACCAGGCTTATCTCCTGAGTGATCAAATTGTGTATGCAGCGGGCGAAACGGAAGAGACAGCTTTGCTGGCTCAATACCATTCCTTATTGGAGGACTACCTGTTAAAACAAGCTGAATACGACCTTCTGGCTGCTAATCATCAAACTGCCGCTCAGCAGCAGGCCGCAACACAATTAGCTGACCTGAATACGACAACAGCCGGCGCTCTTTGGGAACAAAACCTGAAAACTGTATTGCAAATACAGTTGGGCCTGCTGGCAACAGGCTTGCCACTCACTGAAACACAGCAAACCACTATGCAGGCTATTGCCAACCAATGC
>DLXL01000107.1:0-3567 GCA_003448025.1 Saprospirales bacterium
TTCCAAAAACCTTATAGGTCTGAATCCAATATGTCCAGTAGTGTGGTACCTCCCAACAAAAGCAGGTGCAAGGCTTCAACCGCACAAGTCAGGCAGGCGGAGGTTTGCTTCTCCCCTGTACAGTGGCAGCGCCATTACTTCCCTTCCTTTACCGTACTCGACAGCAATGCCAGAAAATCAGGACCCATCCAGCGCATGGCTACGCTTTCCGGACTAAGATCGCATTGCTGACGGCGGATAAATACCAGTTCCAGATCGGGGAATACGATCGTCATCTGTCCCAGATCTCCGGTTGCCGCATAGTTTTTATGCGCGGATTGATTATCCAGCCACCACAGAAAGCCGTAGTACGGGGCACGGTCGGAGGGACTGACCGAGCGTGCTATCCACGGTGCTGATACGATCTGACGCCCGTTGTGCAGTCCTTTGTTCAACATCAACTGACCCACCTGAGCGGCATCCTCTACGGTGGTTCGGCAGCCACCATAAAAAATCACGTTGCCGGCACTGTCGCGGGTCAGTGTGGTAGAGTCCATGCCCAGTGGCTCGAACAGGCATTCCCGGAATAGCTGATCGCCGCTTTTTCCGGCCGCTTTTTCCATCAGCATGCCGAGCAGTTGTACGGATTCGTTGGAGTAGGAAAAACGAATGTCGGGAAATGTATCGGGGCTCAATTGCAAAACATAGGCATTCATATAGGCTTTGCTCAACACTCCCCGGCCGCCGCGCCGGTTGAGTCCTCCCGACATGGTAAGCAGGTGGCGTATGCGGACATCCTTTTCACACCCGGGTTTCCATTCCGGCAGGTATTGGCACACCGGATCATCGACACTCCCAATCAGTCTCCTATCTATCATACAGCCCAAAACCAGTCCTGTCCAGGATTTTACCATGGAAGCGGTGCCCATATAAACGGAATCGCAGTCAGGATTCCTCCAGTGAGCTATTGGCTGGTTGTGGTGCAACAGGAGCACCTCATCGGCCATGCTGTGTTGGCAAAAGGTAATCAGTTGCCGGATTTGGGCGGTATCGGCGTGAAAATTTTGAGCAAAAGCGAGGCCGGGAAAGCCCCAGACCAGGAGTACCGCTGCGATGCGGTGGGTAAAAAGGTGTTTCATAGCTAATACATTAGTGTAGGTGAGTGTTCAACGCCGGGTGCCGGCAATCAAGCTGTCAGATGCAGTTTTTAGGGAAATGGGTGTATGATCTGTAGAAAAATTTATTACCCGGGACACCTGTAGTCCGCGTCATACCTGTGCCCATTGCATACACCGGACGGCTGATTGGTCATTCGTTTTTGTGGTGAAAGTGGTAATAAAAGCAGGTGGATTGGCATGGAAAACTTTAACATGTAGCTATTCAAGGATGATGTGCCGTATATTTGAGATGGCAATGCCACAGATTGAACTCATTGCAACATTTTTGATTTATTTTCTCATAACATGAAGGCGGTGTTTTTCCCCATTTTGCTTACTTTTTCCACTCATGTGCTCTCCCAAACCCCTGATTCCCTTATCATTAAGAAAGTAGACAGCCTGTTGTTAGTTGCTGAAAATTTAATGTTTAAACTGGATTTCAAGCAGGCTCATGAGCTGATTTCAACCTCCGAAAAAATAGCGATTGAGCGTGTTGGCCGTGAGTCAGCGCTAAATGCCCAATGCTACCACATGAGGGGAGTGGCTTACGACCAAAGCTATGAGTTAAAAGAGGCCGAAAAGTGGTATCTGGAATCAAAACTCATCCGTGAAAAAGTGTTGGGTAAAGAACACTACAGCTATACCTGGTCGCTTCAAAGCCTGGGGTTTATTTATTATCAGCTTGGAGACTTTAAAAAAGCAGAGGACTACCTCCTCGAGTCTAAAGAAATCAACGAAAAAGCAGCACATAACAAGCATTATAGTTACCCTTTCACCATGTTGGGTCTGGGTATTTTATATTCGTATCAAGGCGATTATGAAAAAGCAGAACCCTATTATCTCGAGTCGAAGGCCTACTTTGAAAGAATGAATAAAACCCATGAATTTGGTTATAGCTGGGTCATGAACAACCTGGCGTTGAATTATTCGGATCAAGAGGATTTTGGCAAAGCGGAGGCTATCTATATCCAGTCTTTGCAAGGTTTTGAAAAGCTATATGGAAAAATCAGCACACAATATGCCAGTGTCCAAATCAACCTGGGAGAGATGCATACGAGTGCTGGTAATTATGTTAAAGCCGAACAATACTTACTGGAAGCCAAGGCCACCTGGGAGGGCACGGGTATGACTAAAGACGCGAATTATGCCTCTTTATTGAACCAAATTGGCAGCTTGAACTGGATTTTGGGCAGATACGATGAAACGGAGCTTTATATCAGTCAGTCAAAGGCCATACGAGAAGAAGTTTTTGGTAATGAGCACCCTCAATATGCCTGGAGCTTAAATGAGTTTGGAGATTTATATTCAAAGATGGGTAACTATGAAAAAGCCCAATCGTATTATGTGCAGGCCAGGGATATTTGGGCAAAAACGGAAGGAACAGAAACGGCAGATTATGCTTTTGGCTGCAACGACCTGGGTATCAATGAAATGGACATGGGCAACTATGAAAAAGCAGAGCAATTATTATTGGAGGCCAAGGCTGTTTGGGAAAAAATGGATGGAATAGAAGTGTCTGTTTCTGCCAATTTACGGAACAATCTGGCCAATCTCTATGTACACTTGCGGCAACTCGAAAAAGCAGAGGCGTATTACCTCCAAGCCAATGAAATTTGGTTAAAAACATTGGGAGAAAACCATCAGGAATATGCCATGGGGCTCACCAACCTGGCGAATTTCTACAAAGACGCAGGCAAATTCACGAAAGCCGAGCCCCTCTATTTGCAGGCAAAAGAAATCATCGTCAAGTCGCTGGGTAAACAGCATGCTGATTATTTATCCTTACTTTTCAATCAGGCAACCCTGTATTGGAAAATGGAGCGGGTGACAGAAGCCACGACTCTTTTTCTGGAGTATATCAAAGGCAACAGGTTTCATATCGCCACCATTGCGCGCTTCACCAGCGAAAACGAATTGCTCAAATACCTCAGCCTGTTCGAGGAATCCATGGCGTCGTTCCAGTCTTTCGCCGAAGCGCATCCTTCTCCGGAGCTGAGCGGCGAATGTTTCAACAACGCACTCTTTCACACCGGCCTCACGCTTGAGAACGACCGCATCCTGGCGCGAGCTATTGCGGGAGCCGACAGCACCACGCGCAGTATCTACGAAAAATGGCAGGGCTGCCACCGACGCCTGGCCAAGCGCTACGCACGGGCCGCTTCCGAACGCAAAAAAATTGCCGAGGTGGAAGCCGAAGCCGAGGGCTATGAAAAAATGCTGCTGCGCCGACTGCCCGCTTTCCAGGAAGCCCGCAAAGCGCCTCAGTGGCAGGACGTGCGTGCGCGTCTGAAACCCGGTGAAGCCGCCGTGGTGTTCGTGCATTACCAGGTGTTCAAACCTGAGCAGACTGACAGCCTCATGTATGCCGCGCTGGTACTGCGCCCGGGCCTGGATGCGCCAAAGCTCATACCCCTGTTTGAACAAAAAGCAG
>DLXL01000107.1:3691-9531 GCA_003448025.1 Saprospirales bacterium
ACTCATACCCCTGTTTGAACAAATAGCATTGGACTCCCTGCTGCAAAACAACGGCGAACGCAAGGCCGACTACGTTTCTTCGCTGTATTCCATTGCAGACCGCGGTATCATTGCCACCAGGAAAGCGTCGCGCAACATGTTCGAGCTTTGTTGGAAGCCCCTGGAGCCGGCCCTTGGTGATACTAAAACCATTTATTTTTCACCCACCGGACTGCTGCACCGCATCAACCTGAGCGCGGTTCCCTTTAGTCCAGATTCCATGCTGGCCGACCGCTATCAACTGCTTGAGCTCGGTAATCCGCGGGAGATACTATCCGGAGCTGCCAACCAATCTTACTCCAACACCGCGCTGTTGTTTGGCGGCATTCAGTACGAAATGGACTCTACGGCCATATTCGCGGCGAATGCCCGGTCCATATCCGCCTCTGACCTCGCTACGCGCGGAGAAACGCCCTCTTTCGAGGTTGCCGCCGGCAGCCGCGGCGGCACTTGGGGCTATCTGTCCGGCACAGAGAAGGAGGTACAGTCCGTTGCCGGCATCCTGGGCGCAGACGGCTTTGAGGTTCAGATCCGCAAAGGCTTTGAGGCTACCGAAGAGGCGTTCAAAACCATTGGAAGCCGCGGCCCCTCACCGCGTATTCTACACATCGCCACCCACGGTTTTTTCTTTTCCGATCCGCGGGATACCACCAAACACAAAGGTGGACTGAATGAAAACGAAGCGGGCTTCAAAACCAGCCAAAATCCGCTCATTCGCTCGGGCTTGCTCATGGCCGGCAGCAACTACGCCTGGGCTACCGGCAAACCGCTGAAAAAGAGCATGGAAAACGGCATCCTCACCGCTTACGAAATCTGCCACCTGGACCTGAGCAACACCGAACTAGTGGTGCTCTCTGCCTGCGAAACAGGTCTGGGCGACATACAGGGCAATGAAGGCGTGTACGGCCTGCAACGGGCGTTCAAAATCGCCGGAGCGAAGTACCTCATCATGTCGCTGTGGCAGGTGCCGGACAAGCAGACTTCGTTGCTGATGACCACTTTTTACCGCAAATGGCTGGAGGAAAAGATGACTATCCCGGATGCGTTCCACGCCGCGCAGAAAGACCTGCGGGAAATGGGGTTTGATCCGTACCAGTGGGCCGGGTTTGTGCTGGTAGAGTAGGGTTGGGCCGGATCGCAGCGGCAAGTAATATCTGGCCGAAGTTATTGGAGGCCATATTTTGATCCCGGACACGCTCTTAATGGCCCTTCTAACTAACACCAGGCTTTTTTATACTTTTAACCCAGCATGCGAGTGGCAGTTGTTCGCAATAAACTAACCTTTAAATGAAAGTACTTTACTTCCTATTATTTGTTCCTTTCGCTTTGACCGGGCAAAACTCCACTGTAGACTTTTCGTCTGCCTTGAGGTGTATAAATGCTTTAGACAGCCTGCAAAAGGCGAAATCCGTTTTCCCTTTTGATGAAATGTCAAGGTATGATTGGCATTATCTTCCATCCAGTTTAATCCCAAGAAAAGGGGTGTGTTAGAAAGATTTGGATGGCGCGCAAAAGAATACGGTGGATGAATTGCTTAAAAGCTTTTTAAGTGACAAAGGCTTTTCAAGAACCCAGGACATCATGAACAATGAGTATTATTTAAAAGAGTTGGAGCCTAACATGATCCATCGGATACCTGAAAACTATTTTATAGCATTTTATGGTACTCCGGCAAAAGACAGCATTTGGGGATGGAAATTTAGCGGACATCATATTGCGCTTAATTTTACCGTAGTTGATAATCAATTAGCCTCCACCCCAATCTTTTATGGCGTCTATCCTGCTGAAATAAAAGAAGGAAAAAATAAAGGAAGGCGAATCATAAAAGACGAAGAAGACCTTGGCTTTGAATTAATCAATATGCTTACAGCCGAACAACAATCAAAGGCGATCTTTCAGTCAAAGTCCTTTAATGATATTGTTACGACAAACGCTATTCAGGTTGGCCCGCTAGACCCGGTGGGTATATTAGCCAAAGACTTGACCTATCAACAGAAAAGTGTTTTAAATAAACTAATTGCCAGCCACCTTTCTTCTATGCCATCTGAAATAGCAGAGATGAGAATGAAGCGAATTGTATCGGAAGATTTTAATAAAATAAGATTTGGATGGGCAGGAGGTTTAATGGCAGGTATTCCACATTATTACAGGATACAAGGGAGGACTTTTTTAGTTGAGTTCGACAATACCACACACCATGCGAATCACATACACATCGTGTGGCGTGACTTCAATGGCGATTTTGGCGTTGACCTTTTAAAGGAGCATTATAAAAACAGTACGCATCATCACAAAAACAGACATTAAGGATAGGCAAGCCCCAGGCAGGTTGCCGTGGCAAGCTGCTGCACGTGAAATTGGATAGAAATACAGAAGCTACCTCTAAAACTGGAAATAAATAAACGAGCTTCCGCTTTCCTGTGTCCATATCAACAACAAGATCATGGCCGACCATATCACGCCCACCATCCACCAGGATAATTTATGGGCTACATCCAATACTTTGGTATTGCGCATCAGCCAATGAGCAATTACCATCGCCGGAATAACCACCGCTATTTTTAACAAGGCCAGACTGGTTAGCAATGCCTTAGGTTCCGGAGTCATGCCGAACATGGATTGGAGCAATTGCCAGGCTTTTTCAAAGGTGCCGGATCGAAAAAACACCCAGGTTATGTTGACCAGCATAAAGGTCAGGAAGGCGTAAAAAAAGCCAAGCCATGGATTTCCTCTGGCTACTAAATCGCCGCCCGCGGAAGCCTCTCGCTGGTCTCTGATGAACTTTTCTACCCATAGGTACAACCCATGTAAACCGCCCCACACCACAAACGTCCAGTTGGCGCCATGCCATAGCCCACCTAGCAACATGGTGACCATCAATGCAAAATAAGTACGCCGAAGTCCATGTCGGTTTCCGCCTAAAGGAATGTACAGGTAATCGCGCAGCCAGGCAGAAAGCGTGATGTGCCATCGCCGCCAGAAATCAGAAAAACCGATGGCGGCATAAGGGTAATTGAAGTTTTGAGGCAGCACAAAACCAAGACAGAGTGCAACGCCCACTGCACAGGTGGAATACCCAGCAAAATCAAAAAATATCTGTCCTGAAAAAGCCAGTACGCCTGCCCATGCATCTAATGCAGGTAATAAATCATTCGTGCCAAATACATCATCAGCCGATTTAGCCAGCATCCCGTCGGCCAGTACAACTTTCATGAACAAGCCTAATGAAAGCAGGAAAAGGCCGTCCATCATTTGTTTGGTGGTGGCCATTCGAGGTGACTCAAACTGTGGCACCAACTGCGGTGGACGAACGATGGGGCCTGCTACCAAATGCGGAAAAAACGTAACAAACAGCGAAAAGTCCAGCATGGATTTTACCGGCTCGCTCTTTTTTTGGTACATATCAATCGTGTAGCACAAGGTTGTAAACGTATAAAACGATATACCGGCAGGCAGGATGATATTGGGTTTTGCGGGATGGTAGTCCATACCCATGGCATTGACCAGCAGCACAAAATTGTCTAGCAGGAAAGTGCCGTATTTGAAAAAGCAAAGCATTCCGAGGTTGCCGATCAGACTGATGACCAACAGCAATTTTTTCTTGTACGGATTCTCCTGGGTATAGAGCGCCCTGCCTACATAAAAATCCACTACAGTAGATAACCACAGCAGCAGGATGAAAGGCGGATTCCAGGCAGCATAAAAAATATAACTGGCCAATAGAAGGTTCACCTTTTTGGTTTTCCAGCTTAGCGGCAGATGATGCAGCGCCAGTATGACGGCAAAAAAAGCAAAGAATGTGTAAGAGTTGAATACCATGTAAGGGTAAGCTAGAGGTGCTTTAATTGTTAGCCAGGGATTGCACTAATTTTCCGGAATGAGGACTTCGGGAAAACGAATGCCCGTGGTGGCTAAAAGGAGGTTGATGGAAATTTCCAGCCTTTTTCCCGGGCTAAAATTTGAGCGAGATGACGCGTGAATACGATGGCATCCTGCTGACTCAGATGCGATAATTCCGGGCATACAAAATGATCCAGGGCCGGATAATCGGCAAAGTGAATGCCCTGGCAATTGGTTGCGGCCAATAGTCTCTCCCAGTGCGTTTCTCTGGGGAAGGCCATGTTTTCTCCGGCTAACATGGTGTTGCTCGACGGTGTACGTACAAACAGCACCTCACCACCACGCGCTTTAATTTTATCCGTTGCTACTTTTACCGATTCGATAATGGCCGTTAATTCTTCTGCGGGCATCGGTGGCGCTCCTTTTCGACCGGCAGCAAAAAAAGCCCAAATGCCCTTCACCCGGTACTGCAAATTGGTATCTGCCAAAAACCGATCGGTCATATACATCTGGCGTTCATAGGTGTTTTGTTGAAAATCAGACGGGAAAACCGGCGCCATGAATACGCCATTCCGGCTCGGAATTTCCAGCGCCTCCAGTTGGGCATTGAGCGAAAGATTTTCCACATCCAACAATAAAAGTTGAGATTCCAAAAGGCCGTTCAGCCAAAAACCGGCTTTTTGCGCAGGGGTTTGACCGTGGAAATATTCGATGTTTTCCTTGGGGCGATTACCGCTGCGCGTGGAAAAAAACAACCCCTCTGTAATGTCCACAATCAATCGCCCTTTAAAATTGGGATCGTTTGCCAGATCTTCCAGAATTGGTCGCGGTGAACTGCCTTCAATAGCCAGTTGTACCGCATGACAGCCGGTTATGCTCTCCCAGGTGGGGATATCGAGATCGTATTTAATTCGGGAAGAGCCGATGAAAACCACGGTTTTATCCGAGGGTTCATAGACCATAGCACGCTTATTGGCCCACAAAGGCGGGCCGTCATCATAAGCAATTTTGTTGCCCTTGTTTCGAAGGGTGAATTCCCAGGTAATGACTACTATGGATACTATAATAGCCATCAAAATGGCGGGTTTGGCAAGATTGTTTTCTGACATAAGCTAAGAATGGATCGTGCTGCCTGCACACAAATTGTGTCTGCAAGGGTACAACGCTTTTTTGGGTTTTTCTTTAAAAAACGTTCAGAATTAAGGACCAAAAGGTTTTTCCTTTACTACAGGATAGTTGTTTCGGCCAACAATGGTCAGATCTTCCCCACTTCATTCCGCCCTGCACGGTCTTCCCATCACAATAGCAAGATAGCATCCCCCCGCCGCGCTTGTGTCTTCCCGCAAAACAGTACCCCATAGCAACAAGTCTAATAAAAAAAGTGCCTGGCAGTCGATATTGCAACTGCCAGGCACAACCTGTTGGCACACGTTAATTGGACTCAGGCTTTAATCTGTCTTCTCGACCAGTTCCCACAGTTCCTGGCCAATGATTTCCCGGAGTGCTATCTGCTTGCTGCGAAATGCGGCATAATCTTCCTTCGGGAATACTTTTTTAAACTCGGCAGAAACATCCGTTAAGCCGCTGGAATAGGCCAATGCCTCGTCCAGATTTTTGAAATAGAAGGTTACCAAAAAATCGTAATCGCCGTCAACATTGGTAGCAATGGCGCGTTTCAGCACGTTCCAGCTTTTGAATTTACCGGCTTTTACGGCTTCTTCCATCACCGGCTTGAGTGATTCCAGCATTTTCTCATAGGCTTCCATGTTGGCATCAGACACCTTGATTTTAGACCTCAGAACATAGTCGCCTACCACTGTAGACACAGTGGCATCACCCACCCCGAATCTTGGGTCGAAAACATCCCTTGCGACGATGGATCTCAAGGTATTCAAGGCCACGATAGACGAGGAGATTTCTTATGCGGTTAATCCATGTACTGGTTCGTCCCAGGCCGACAG
>DLXL01000559.1 GCA_003448025.1 Saprospirales bacterium
CCGGTTGTTACCAGTGGATATTCCCTTATGATTCCCCAAGGCCATCCGGTAGGCAAGGTTCTGGGCACACCAAAGTCAGATCCGGAAAACCCGTACTTTTTGAAAATCAAGGTTAAATTAAACCAGGACATGAGTACGGTTCGGGACGTTTCCATCGTTCAGAACCTGTTTCAGCCGGAATTGGATAGTCTCCAGCAAAAAATCATCGCCAATGAACAGTAGTACCATCGCTCCACATATCCTGCGGTTCATAGGGTTGGTTGCCGTTCAGTCATTGTTGCTCAATCAAATGACCGACAGTATTGGCGCGTATTTCAATGTACTGCTATATCCATTGTTTATCTTGTTTTTGCCGCTACAAATGGCTGCCCCGTATGTGATCATCCTGGGCTTCCTGGTTGGACTAACAGTAGACATGTTTGTGCCATCTTGGGGTATCCACGCCAGCGCCGGAGTATTTAGTGGATTTGCCCGAGGTTTGGCGTTGATGCCTTTTGCGCCCAAAGGAGGTTTTTCCGCCAAAGACCCCATTTTTTCGCCATCACTGATGGGATGGCAAACCTTTTTACAGGGATCTGCACTATTTATGGCCATGCACTTGCTTTGGTATTTTTCCTTCAGCTATTTTTCCCACTTGTATATGTTGGAACAGTTGAAAAAAACTGCCTCTGCCTGGGTGCTGACTATGATATTTGTAGCGTTATATACAGCCATGTTCAACCCTAAAAAATGAGTTTGGCTCGCAAATCGATTCCCCAATTATGAAAAACGGTATTCAACGTCAGCGCAGTATTCAAATCGTTTTTCTGGTCTGTGCACTTGCACTCGTACTTCAGGCTGCCAATCTGCAAATTTTCGACGGCTCCTATGCCAGGCTTGCAGATGCAACGGCTATTGAAGAACTTACGGTATATCCGCCACGTGGAATCATTTACGACCGTAACGGCGAACGTATCGTAAATAACGAAGCAACTTTCGATCTTATGGTCACCTACAACCAGGTAGATCAGAAAAAGATGAATGTGACCAAGTTCTGCGATATTCTTGGAATCACAGAAGCAGACTTTAAAAAAAACATCACCAAAGACTGGCGCAGCGGAAAGTTCTCCAAATCAGTACCATTTGTATTTCTGAAAAAAATCTCACCGGAAAAAAAAGCCCGCTTACTGGATAGACAGTATGACTTCCCGGGGTTTTTCGTGCAGGCGCGCAGTATCCGCGGATATCCGTTTAACGCGGGCGCACACGTGTTGGGCTATATCAATGAAGTAGATCCACGGGATATCGAACGAAGTCAAGGCAAATATGAAACTGGCGACTATATCGGCGCAGCCGGCCTTGAATCCGGATATGAGGATTATTTGCGGGGAAAAAAAGGGGTTACCAATTTATTGAGAGACAATTTGGGCCGGATTGTTGGCCGGTATAAACAAGGCGAACGCGACTCTGCAGCCATTGCCGGCAAAGACCTGGTTTCCAGTATTGACATCAATCTCCAGGCTTACGGGGAAAAATTAATGCAAAACAAAACCGGCAGTGTGGTGGCGATAGACCCCAAAACCGGTCAGATTCTGGCCATGATCAGCGCCCCCACCTACAACCCTAATCTGCTGGTTATGACCAACGAGCGCGGCCAGGAATTCAGCCGCCTGCTCACAGACCCCTTGCGGTATTTCTTTGACCGTACGGTTATGGCCAAATATCCGCCGGGATCTATTTTTAAAACGGTGGTGTCTCTGGTTGGCCTGCAGGAAGGTATTTCCAATCCCAACCGGGGACAAAGTTGCCCGGGAGGTTATTTCTATGGTGGCCGACTCTATAAATGTCACAACCACCCGGGCGTGGGAGATCTGACTGATGCACTGGCCAATTCATGTAATGCTTACTACTTTACAGAATTTCGCAGTATCGTAGATCACTACGGGTACAATAACCCTCATAAAGGGCTGGATGTATTTAAAGATTACTGCAAACAATTGGGACTGGGTGTGAAACTAGGCATCGACTACCCCAATGAAAATGCTGGCAATGTACCAGGATCTGCCTATTATGATAAAATCTACCCCAAACGACTGGGAGGATGGCACTCTCCAACCATTATGTCCTTAGGCATTGGACAGGGAGAACTACAGCTTACTACACTACAAATGGCAAACCTGGCAGCGTGTATTGCCAACCGTGGTTATTGGATTGCCCCACACCTGATCAAAGAGTTTAAAGATGGAACACCCGTTCCAGCGTATTTGGAGGAAAAACATCAGGTTTCGATCAACAGAAATAATTTTGAGATGGTCATTGAAGGCATGGAACAATGTGTGGTCAGAGGAACGGCAAGAATTGCCCAGGTGCCAGGCATATCTGTATGTGGCAAAACAGGCACCAGCCAAAACCCGCACGGAGATGATCACTCTGTATTTTTTGCTTTTGCGCCAAAAGACGACCCCAAAATTGCGATCGCAGTTTATGTGGAAAATGCAGGGTGGGCAGCTTCCTATGCCGCGCCTATCGCAGGCCTGATGATTGAAAAACTGCTGAACGACACCATCGCAACCGATCGCCTACCTATCGAGGAACGTATGGTTAAAGCGGATCTGACCTCAAAAATTCTGGCCAATCGGGCACAGGAAAAAATACAGGCTAAACTTCCCAAGCCCAAACCTGATTCTCT
>DLXL01000260.1:0-382 GCA_003448025.1 Saprospirales bacterium
AATTCTGGATTATGGCAAAAAAATCCCTCTTTTTAGCGATTTTGATCGCTTTTTCTATGTTTGGTAACTTGAGTTTTGCTGAAGCCAAGTGTCAGCGGGCACTTAGCCAAGCAGAATCATGTGATGCACCGGCGCCCGACAGTTTTAGGATAACCACTGTTGGGGGCTCTTTCATAAGCCTGAAGTGGAAGCCAGTAGCAGGCGTAAACGCCTATTTTTTGTTGGTTTCTCTCCAGGATAGCGCTGGAGGTCTGATTCCCAACCAGGTTTTTCCCAATATTACAGATACTTTGATCACTGTTGATGGCCTGGAGGGTGGAAAAAAATACCAATTCAAAATTTCTTCCAAATGTCCAAATGGTGATGTAAGCGGCCTGACATC
>DLXL01000260.1:615-981 GCA_003448025.1 Saprospirales bacterium
CCATATCAAAGTTTGCATTGGTTAGGTTTTAGGGTGTCTGGAGAAGGGGCTTCTGGATTGTTCGAAGTGCAGATGAACGATATAACTTTTGAACCAGTAGCATGGATTAAGAGGGTTAATTTGACGGATAAAATTGTTGCAGCTGATGATCAAGGTAATTACCCCAATCAGATTATTCCTATAGTTGATAAGGTTAATATTCCTTTTGCAATTTGGAATACATTAACAATTCCACCATTAGTAGGAAAGGTTGAAATAATTAAGCATTCAAATTATCCAGATCCTCCCACGGTTGACATCATTATAGATGAGGATTCAATCCCAGGTTGGAAAAGTCAATATACCTTAACAGTATTATGGGCTAAC
>DLXL01000260.1:1164-1526 GCA_003448025.1 Saprospirales bacterium
GCCCGCACTGGTCAGGGTTTAACAAGGAATAATGGGAGTACTTTCGTTTCAGCAGAATCTCCTTTTGCAGATCATTTAGAGCTGAAAATAAACGATCCTGAACTCCTTTCCAATAACGTTTCTTTCTTTATATTTGACGGAGCTGGCCAATTGATATCTACTGAAAATTTTAATGCATCTGATGTCTATCACAGGATTGAAACCCATAATTGGTCGAATGGTATTTATTACCTGATCTGCAATTCTGGCCCAGATAGAACGGTTTTGAAGGTGATAAAGGCTGGATTTTAACAAAATTCTGCTGCAACGTTTAACCTTTTTTAGAAGGCACCTTAAAAGTTGTTTTTACCGCAGAGATGGAG
>DLXL01000260.1:1683-3068 GCA_003448025.1 Saprospirales bacterium
CGTCTCTCCGCCTCTGTGGTAAAAATAAAAATGTGACTTAGAGACTACCTCTAGTTCCATACCTTTGGTGCTACCTTAAATCAAATTTTTCCCATGCGTAAAATACTTGCTTTTTTATTCCTGTTCTTGCCTTTATTCGTCGGTGCTCAGCCCGCAATAGAATGGGCTAAGGCCATTGGTGGTACTTCCTCTGAGGATGCACATGCAATTCAGTTGGCCCCAAATGGTGATTATGTGGCAGTTGGTTACGGGCTCTCTAATAATGGCGATTTTTTTGGCAAATATGGAGCTATTGATATTTGGCTGGTCCGGCTGGATGCATCTGGCAATCTGGTTTGGAAACAAAATTATGGCGGGCTTGAAGATGATAGGGCTTATGGTCTCAAACCTACTATTGAAGGTGGCTGGATAATGGCAGGGCAAACAAGGTCCAACAGTATCGATGTTTCCGGAAATCATGGAGATTTTGATGCCTGGGTGGTGAATTTAGATAGCCTGGGGAATATTATCTGGCAAAAATGCCTGGGAGGAAGTGACAATGATGAGGCTTGGGACGTAGTACAATCGCCAGACGGTGGCTTTGTAGTTGTTGGAACGTCTTCATCTTCGGATGGAGATCTTTCTGTAAATTATGGCTCAGATGATGTGTGGGTAGTCAAGTTGGACGCTGCCGGCAGCTTGCTTTGGCAACGATCCTTTGGCGGTTCTGAATCGGATGAAGGCAGGGTAATTTCCAATACGGATGATGGCGGATTTATCATTGCCGGCAGAACCTCTTCTGTGGATGGCCATATCACTCAAACCCAGGGTGGAATGGATTTTTGGGTGGTGAAGCTGAATTTTGAAGGGAAAAAGGAGTGGGATAAAAATTTTGGAGGTACCGGCATAGATTTCGCAGATGATGTTCATCAAACTAAAGATGGTGGATTTATTATAACTGGCGTTACAAGGTCAAATAACGGACATGCTACTGGAAGTCACGGTTTATACGATGTTTTGGTGGTGAAAACCGATAAAGATGGCGAGGTGGAATGGACCAAGGTATTAGGTGGAAGTAATGATGATTATGGCCGATCTATCATTCAAACACAGGATGATGGGTATGCAGTATGTGGTCAGGTCCAATCAAGCGATGGGGATGCCATAGGAAATGATGGGGGAGCGGATGCCTGGGTGGTTAAACTCAGCCCCTCCGGCGAACTGCAATGGCAAAAGTCCATGGGCGGTACGCAAGATGAACATTTCTACACATTGGCAGAAACTCCTGAAGGGGCCTTGATACTTGCAGGAAACGCGAGATCCACCAATGGAGATGTAACTGGTGTGCATGGCAGTGTTGATTACTGGGTGGTCAAGTTAGGGGCAGACATGTCGGCTACATCAGC
>DLXL01000213.1:0-3615 GCA_003448025.1 Saprospirales bacterium
AACATCACCAAAAGTTTGAGTGTTGAAATCACAGGGTTTCTTCAAAGGATTTTAGGTCGTTTTAAAGAAGGAAGCAAACAAGCCTTCAGCAAAGCGCGGTATAAAATCAAAGCCGAAGCCTTCATCGACCTGAATGATACGTTTGTTAATGCATATTATGAATCAGGCGATTATCAATTGTACCGAGGCAAATACCTGCTTTTGGCCACAGATGGTTCGGATTATGAATTACCGTGAGAAGAAGAATTGCGCACGGAGTTCGGGGTGGCAGACAACGGAGGTAAAAAACCGATGTGCATGGCTAAGGGCGTAAAGATCTGGGATGTACTCAACCAAATAACAGTGGCATCCTTACTAGATCGATACGACAAAGCAGAGATACGCATCTTTGACGAACTTTGGCAAAAGACCTTACAATTACTCAGGGAAACTCAAAAACACCCTGTGTTGTTGCTTGGAGATATGCATTATCCTTCATTTCCCCTGATGCTAGACCTGCCAGATGAACAAACTCACTTTCTTTTTCGCTGTTCCAACTATTTTTGTCGTGAAGTAGTGACCTTTCTCAAAAGTGGAAAACAGGATGATGTACTTCATATCCCCTTAGCGAGTGACTTCAGTCGCACCCACAGGATGCGTTATGTACAAAAACGCAAACATATTCCTTCACACCTGAGTGTCAGGGCAGTACGTGTCACATTACCCACAGAAGAATATTGTTTACTGACCTCTTTACCTGCTAAAGAAGTGGATTCAGCCTCTATCAGAGCTCTTTATCCTTTCGCTGGTCAGAAGAAGTATCCTATAACTTCGATAAAAACAGAACAGAAATCGAAAACTTCTCCGCCAAAATGCCAGAGGGAATCCGGCAGGAATACTACGCCAATACACTGTATTCCAACTTCGTTCAATTGATTGTGGAAGATGCCCAGGAATTGATCGAGGAAGAGCAACAGGAAAAAGGAAACAAACATAAATACAGGGTTAACAGATCCGTGGCAGCAGGTCTTATCAAGGATGAAATCCCAAAAATGCTCTTTGGAAAAGAATCCATCGATGCATTCTATGAACGGATGCTTAGACTTATTGCTAAACATCGGCAGCCATACCGCCCTGGAAGATCATCCCCAAGAGAACGAAAACATAGACTCAGATATTCAATGAACTTGAGACGGCCTTTTTAACCGCAAAACCCTTAAGTTGACGACATTGGACTGGTAGTCACCCCGGCACTAAACCCACAAACCCTAACGCCCGCCGTTCCGCCCAGGAATACTCCCCTCCTCCGCGCCCGGCAAAGCCACAGTGCCCACCACCGGAGGTAAGTTCGAGGTGCAAAAACGGGTGATCGTTCGCAATGTCCACCGGGAAACATTCCGGGGTCAGAATAGGATCGTTCAAGGCACTCACAATGAGGGTGGGCACACGCGTACCCGCGATGAAGTTTTTGGCAGAAGCCTGGGCATGAAATTCATCTGCCGAGGCAAATCCACAGATAGGTGCGCTGAAGTGTTCGTCGAAATCATACCAGCGACGCACTTTTTTCAGCTTTGCCAACTCCAGTCGGCCCGGAAACTGCCGGGCTTTGTGGCGCACTTTTTTTTCCAGATACGCCAAAAAGCGTTTTTTATAGATCCAGTTGTCCCACCGATCCAGCACATCGGCGCCGGCCCGGATATCGCAGGGGGCAGAGAAGGCAACGGCTGCACGCACCTGGGGTGGGAGCTGATCGCCGCGGGTACCCACGTATTTCAGCGTGATGTTGCCGCCCATGCTGTAGCCCACCAGCACCACCTGTTCGTATCCGCCAGCAGCGATGGCATGGTCTACCACTGCGCCAATATCTTCGGTATCTCCGTGGTGGTACATTCTGAATTGCCGGTTCATTTCGCCGGAACAGGAACGGCAATTCCAGGCCAGAGCATCCCAGCCGTGCTCGAAGAAAATCTTGGCGGTACCCCGACAATACTGCGCATCGGAACTGGCCTCCAGGCCATGCGTTACGATCATCAACCGACGCCGCGGTTCGGGGCCACGCAGCCAGTCGAGATCCAGAAAATCACCGTCCGGCGTTTCGATTCTTTCCCGCTGGTAATGCACTCCCGTTACCTTACGGAACACCCCAGGCACGATGGATTGCAAATGGCCCCCACGCTGCCAGAACGGAGCACCGGGGTAAGTAGAAGTGAGAAGCATTTCCTTTAAAAAACCAACGCAGCCCCGGCCCGCAAATTCACCGCCGGATTGCTTCTGACAGAGAAGGCATTAATGATGTTATCGGAGGCAAAATATACTTGCACTGGTCCGGGTTTTAGTCCTACCTGAAAACCCAGATTGGAGGCAGAACGATCGTTGATGCTGTACATAGCACCGAGAGAAATCCATTTAAGGGGTTTCCAGCGAATGCTGGCGCCCACGGCTGTAGTGGCTTTTTCTTCAGAACGTTTTTGCAGGAACATATTTACCCCAACGGTCAGGCGTTTGTTTAAATCGTAACTCCCGCCCAGATACCCCCGAAACGGCAAACTGGTTTCAAACTCCTGATCGGTTTTCTGGAACTTGAAAATATCATTCAATGTGTCCAGCTTGGTAGAAAAATCCAGACTATCGGAGCCATTAATGATGTCGGCGCCAGGGAGGATCACTCCATCGTATTGAAACTCCCCTTCACTGGCAAAGTAGTGGGCGTTTTCCTTCCAATTGATCACACCACCCAGGTCTAGCAGCGAAAGATCCAGCGTAATCCGGTCGTTGATCCGGTATTGGGCACCGATATCAAAGCCATACCCGATATTTGATGAAAACGCCTTGTCTTTCAAACTTCCCACCTGAATATCAAAGCCATACCCTGAGGTATCGAATGCCGAAATAAACGATGAAGAGTAATAGGCGTAGTTGGTTTCGAGTGTCAGCTGGTAAATGTCGTCGCTGGTAGTCACATTTGCCTTCTGCCGGTTGTTGTCGGTAAGCAGCGATCCGATGCCGGTGAGCAACTTAGCCCGGAATCCCAGGTGCAATTTGCCCAACTGTTTAGCCAGGCCTACACTCCATTCATTCCAGTTGGAGATGTCAGTCTGTAACCCGATATTCACGGTTTGGCCAATGTATTGTGCATTGCCATCCCATATCAGGGAGGGAAGGGTTTTGGGATAAGTGACAGATCCACTCAAGCGATTGGCATGTCCGGCCTGCAACCAGAATTTTCCGGGCAAACGCAAGCCCAGCGAAACGGTTTCAATGCGCTGGTCAAAAAATACGGTATTAAGCGGATCCAGCTTGGCAATGGCGCCGGAAAAATTGAGTCGGGTGGTTCCGTTATTGTCTTTGACAAAAATATCGTGGTAAGCAACATTGCTGGAATGAGCTGCATTCAGCCCAATACCAGGAAGACCGATGATGAAAGACTTGCCTTCCGGGAAGAAAGCCGGATTTGTGGATGTGCTGTGCCAAACCTCTGGCATGGCGTGCAGCATCAACTCCTGTTGGGCCTGCATCAAAACAGGAGTTACGAGCAATATAAAACCCGTACAAAAACGACGAAAAGATAGATTTAGAATGTGCATAAGTGCTGAATTCAAGGGATAGTTAGAGTCGCTTTTTAACCATTGCGCCCAC
>DLXL01000213.1:3758-5469 GCA_003448025.1 Saprospirales bacterium
AGAGTCGCTTTTTAACCTTTGCGCCCATTTTGACTACGATTTTATCCGTGGACAAAAGTTTCACAAAGGTGTCGCCGTTGTTGGCTGTGGTGAAATATACCTTCAGGAATGCATCCTTGGCCGTACGGATTTTGTCGAAGTGCGCCGAAGTCATGGTCACGAATTCTTCTGTTCGTGTGGTGCCGATAGAAGCACCTTCACTGTTTACCGGAGCAGATCGAATAATATCCCGGGGGCCACCAACAAACAGTGAATCGATGGCATTCCCGTTTTCATCACGGAAGAATATTTGTGCGTTGGAAGTAATTGGTGCACTGTTTTCCGTAACCAGCTTAAACTCCACCTCTTCCACACCCGCTGAATCCAGGCTGCCGAATTCACCGAAATCCAGGTTCATTACCTGTTCTGCGCCGAAGTTGCGTACAGAGCCCTCCAGTACCAATTCCACACGGATCTGTAGCGCAATTACGCTTTTATCGGTAATAAAACCAATCAGCCCCAGGTCGTTGTTGGCATTGCTGATACCATCTACTTCGTAGATCAGCCGCTTGGGCTGGCTGTTGAAAATATCGGCAATATTGGAATTGGTACCATCCAGAATGATATCGGTAAACTTGGTTTGTCCAACTTCTCCATTGATCCAGGCTGGATAATTGAAATCTACATAGTCGAAACTATCCGTTTCAAAAACGGTACTCTCCAGCGGAATTTCTTCGTCGTTTTGACCAATAAAACTCAGGTATTTAATTTGCCCGCGGGTTGGGAATCCCCAGGAGTTTTTAATCCGCATAGTCACATTTGGATCCTTGATTTTCAGGTCGCCCTTCAATTCGCTTTGATTGATGTCAATTTCAATGGTATCACGGGTGAGTTTATACCACTGAAAGCCCCAGTAGCCTTCCACATAGGTGAATTTCAGGGCATTGGTAGCAGCAATCGGAAAATCCGGCACTCTGATGCGCTCACCGTTAGGTTTGAAGGCAAAGTACTTGACCGAAAGACTGTTGCCGGTTGACTCCAGGTGATATCCATTCAAAGGAATGGTATCAGACAGGAAGAACATACCAGGCGCAACCACAAACGGCTGGCGTAATGGAACACCCATTAAATCCAGTTGCGGGATTTCAAAATATCCATGCAACGTATCCGGAGTGCTGTTCAATATGTAAAAACCAATGGTGCCAGATAAAATATCTGCTTGTCGGATCGTAACCCCGTCCGGCGAATTCAGTGGACTAAAAATAGCCGTGTCCGTCATAACGATGGGCAACGTGCCGTTCAGGAATTTAAAAATATCGGTTGCCGGCTTTTCCGCTACATCCCCGGCATAAAACAAGGTAAATGTATTGTCCGGGTTAATAAAAACCGTGTCTTCAGACAGGCTGTCCTTGTCCAGATTAAACAATAAGTCTTTGAGCAGCAACTCCGTAGAGAACAGCGGAAAAGCATATTCTGCGGTATGATCCTCCAACTCCAGGTTTTGGAAATCAGATTTTTTACAGGCAGACCAGCCCATAATGCTAAGACAGATGGCAATCGGAAGAGAGATATATTTGTGCATATTTAGTGAGGGTTTGGAACAGGCGAAAGGGGTAATAGGTCATTTGGGGTCATTTAGGTCATTTGGCAGGTCATTTGGGGAGTTTGGTTTAGGCCGGAATCGCGGTCAGGATTTTACACTCTGCCCGACTTTGTCACCCTGAGCGCAGCG
>DLXL01000322.1:0-295 GCA_003448025.1 Saprospirales bacterium
AAAAATGGGAATCCGTACAAGAGACCGTATACCGCCCAGAGTGCGATGACCCCCAGAATACAGCCCACAATCAGGGCAAAACGCAAGTAGATATTTATCGAAAACATAATGATGTTGTGAGAATGAAAACAGCGGCGAAGGTACATTGTTTCAGCAATATCCTATGTGCGACTGTTGCTGCTACAAAAGCCAAATCTGATTCTGGATAAGCTGTAAATCCAGGGCAGTCAGGAGTTGCCACCCAAAGCGTATGGATAAAACACCTCCTTGTTATTCAACCATACTTCGTTCCTTT
>DLXL01000322.1:403-2018 GCA_003448025.1 Saprospirales bacterium
ACACCTCCTTGTAATTCAACCATACTTCGTTCCTTTACAGGCACATTCATGTTATATTTATGATCCGATCGTTTTTCTGCCTGCTTTTGTTCCTGACAGCTTGTTCACCCAAAACAATCCCCCCATCGAAAGTTCCTCTTCAGCCGGATACCCCCAAACAATCCAGCCCGGAACCCGCTTCTTTTGCCAGTATAATCAACTCCTCTATCGCTCACCCCGGTTATTTCCCATTCTGGTGGGAAGAAAAAAGCGGGAAAGTATGGCTGGAAATCAGTCGTTTTGATACGGAATTTCTATACGTAAACTCACTGCCAGCCGGTGTTGGCTCTAATGACATCGGCCTTGATCGTGGCCAGATCGGGAATTCGCGGGTGGTAAAATTTGTCCGTAGTGGCAATAAAATCCTGCTGGTACAACCCAATCTCACCTACCGAGCAAGCAGTTCCAACCCACAGGAACGTCGCTCCGTTGAAGAGGCTTTTGCCCAATCTGTTCTCTGGGGATTCACAGTCGCTGCCAAAGAAAACGATCGTTATTTGGTGGATTTCACCCCGTTTTTATTGCAGGATGCCCATAATGTCATCAATACGCTTGCCAGCAGCAATCAAGGCGCTTATGTCCTAGAGCAAAGTCGATCTGCTGTTTATCTGGAGCGGACAAAAAACTTCCCAAAAAACTCGGAATTTGAGGCAACATTGACCTTTACAGGAAAGCCAACCGGGGAATATATCCAATCTGTAACCCCTACCCCGTCGGCAGTGACTGTACGCCAACATCATTCTTTCATCGAACTACCCGACAATGGATACAAACCCCGCCTTTTCGACCCTCGGAGCGGCTACTTTGAAACTACCTGGAAAGACTATTCTGTACCCATTGCGGAGCCAATTACCCAGCGTTATATTCAGCGTCACAGACTGCAGAAGAAGGATCCGGGGGCTGCGATGAGTGATCCTGTAGAGCCCATCGTTTATTACATCGACCCTGGCGCCCCGGAACCCATCAAGTCAGCCTTGTTTGATGGCGCTCGTTGGTGGAATCAGGCATTTGAAGCTGCCGGATATCGCAACGCCTTCATGGTAAAAGAGTTGCCCGCTGATGCCGATCCCATGGACGAGCGGTTTAATCTCGTCCAATGGGTACATCGATCTACCCGTGGCTGGAGTTATGGCAATACCGTCAATGACCCCAGAACCGGCGAAATCATCAAAGGACATGTATCGCTTGGTTCCTTGCGCGTGCGACAGGACTATCTCATCGCACAAGGCTTACGCTCGCCATTCGATGGCACACAATCTACGGATCCGGTTTCCGAACAAATGGCGCTTGCCCGTTTGCGTCAACTTTCAGCGCATGAGATCGGCCATACCCTCGGATTGGCGCATAACTTCGCTTCCAGTGTGAACGGTCGCGCTTCGGTGATGGATTACCCGCATCCCTACATTGTACTGACGGAAACAGGCGATCTTGACTTTTCAAAAGCCTATGATGATAAAATTGGCGAATGGGACAAACGTTCGATTCTTTATGGTTATCAGGATTTTGCGCCAAATCAGGATGAAAACGCTGAACTTGAAAAGATTTTAACGGAAAACACCCGTTTAGGATTGAGCCA
>DLXL01000322.1:2144-4747 GCA_003448025.1 Saprospirales bacterium
ACGAAGGCGCCCGCCCGTCCAGCAGTGCACACCCGAATGCCCACCTTTGGGACAATGGTAAAAACGCCACTGAAGAGTTGTTCCGGCTGATTGGTGTCCGTGAAGTTGCTTTAAGGCAATTTGGAGAACGCAGTATCCCTACAGGCCGGGAAATGGCTGATCTGGAAAGGGTTTTGGTGCCCCTGTATCTGGCACATAGATACCAAACCGAAGCTGTATCTAAAACCATTGGTGGAGTACTGTATACTTATGCAGTGCGGGGAGACAAACAACCATCGAATGAACCTGTACCAGAAGCGGATCAACAGCGGGCGTTCGATGCTTTGATGCTAACCTTGCAACCAGAATTCCTCGCGTTACCAGAAACTATTATCCAACTCATTCCACCACAACCCATTGGTTTTGATCGTGACAGAGAGTTGTTTAAAAGCAATACAGGCGGCTTTTTTGACCCTTTAGCAGCCTCTGCAAGCAGTGCAGGTTTGACCCTTGACTTGTTGCTTATGCCGGAACGACTCAATCGTATCTCAGAGCAGCAGGCGCGTGGCACGCTTCGGTTATTTACTCTGGGGTCAATGCTGAAACAGTTTCATGTGCGGTTGTTCGCGCAGCCTGCTTCCGAGTCGAACATGCAAAAAACGATTCGACGTCAGGTACAGCATTTATGGATGGAGAAATTATTCGCTGTGGCTATGTCGGACATTGCCACAGCCAGTGTAAAAGGGAATGTTTTATTAGCGATTAATACGGTGGAAAATGACCTTAAACAACAAATGGCTATATCAACGAATATAGATGAGCAAGCAAGCCTGACATATCAACTGAATCAAATAAGTCGCTTTCGGGAAAAACCGGAAACTTTTAAAACAAGTCCCGCACTTGGGTTACCCCCTGGACAACCTATTGGATGTGGGGATGAGTAGGCAAAACGGCCGTACACAAAAGAATATGAGCAGTAGGAAAGTATTTGATTAAGGCCTGATTGCTTAAAAGCAGCAACCCCGATCCGCATAAAAGCCAATCGGGGTTGCAAAAAACGGAACGGGCCGTTGCGAAAGTAATCGGCTGAGTGGAGGGTTGATTGGGTGTCAAGTTGGTTGGCTCCATTCAACGCCCGTTCCGGTGCGGCATGCTCGCCGTGAGTCATAGTGTTTGCCCTGATTTGTCCAAATCATCCTCAAATTCAGATTAGGGCAGGGAATAAAAAGGTATAGTGTCTGTGATCCGTTTGTCCCGGTCACACTGGTCTCTTATCGGTTTCCGGCAAGTCCTCTTTTCAGTGCATAACTGATCGCTTCTCCTTTAGAATTCACATGCAGTTTACGATAAATACCCTGAATATGGTTCTTCACGGTATCCGTGCTGATGAAATGTTTGGCAGCGATCATTTTATATGATAACCCGTCCACCAACGCCTCAAGAATTTCTTGTTCCCGAGGCGTTAGTCCGGTGGCGAGGGCTTCATCATCAATTTCAACGGCTTTTTGGACAGCAGCAGGAGTTTGTGGTATTGCCTGGGTTAAATGGAAAAACTGCAACACCTTTCGGGCAATCGCCGGGCTCATCGGCGAACCGCCTTTATGTACCAGACGAACACTTTCCACCAATTCGTCCGGGCCTGATTTTTTGAGTAAATATCCTGTGGCGCCATTTCTCAGCGCCTGAAATATCCGGTCTTCTTCTTCGCTAACCGTCAACATGACTACCTGAGTAGTGGGAGATGCCTCCTTAACCGCTGCTGTGGCCTCAATACCATTCAGGCCTGGCATATCAATATCCATCAGCACGACTTCTGGTTTCCATTGCGTTACAGCATTGCGTACACCTGAACAATCAGGATAAGCCGCAACGACTTCTACATCAGGTGTAAAACGAAACAGATGTAAAAGACTCTCCCGGAAATCATTATTATCCTCGAAAATGACCAATCGCAGTGGTGTCATGCCTAATGTTTAGGGCGTGCTTATCAGGTGATGGATTATGCTACAAAGGTATGGGGGAATAGCAGGCCAACAGAATAGGAAGTTCGTACTAATCCATAAAAAATGTAAAGTATACGTCATTGGTTTAAAAAAACAATCAGGGTGTACCACAAATGCGGCACACCCTGATGTATGATATATACCAGAAATGTTAGGATTACTTCGCGTCGGCGAAGAAATCTTTCACTTTTTCTTTGTGTACGATCATTTGCTTGTACGTGTATTTACCAGTTACCGGGTCTTTCACGGCTTTCACCACTTTAACATGGTCTTTACCGGAGCCTGCGTTGGCGGCACGTTGTGCTACACGGGCGTTTTTAGATACTTTCTTAGCCATGGTGTCTCAATATTGAGCGGTGAGTGAATTATTTGATTTCGCGGTGTACGGTATGCTTGCGCATGATGGAGTTGTATTTTTTCAACTCCAAACGATCCGGCGTGTTTTTACGGTTTTTCTCCGTGATGTGGCGCGAAGTGCCGGGAAGACCACTGTTTTTGTGCTCCGTGCATTCCAAAATTACCTGGATGCGGTTGCCTTTACTTTTCTTTGCCATGATGCAAAACTTTTTATTTTTCAATTCCGATTAGACCGGAAAAAGGAAAATGTTAAAGGATATTAAG
>DLXL01000405.1 GCA_003448025.1 Saprospirales bacterium
TCCGCGCCTCTGCGGTAAAAACCCTACCCTCCCATCTGCTCCAAAAACCACTCCTTCTCCGTAAGAATCTCCTCTGCCTGCACTGCTTCCCGAAGCCTGGCTACCATGTCTGCTTTTCGGAAATCCAGCGCCATGAGCTGCCCGGTGTATTGCACAATTTTGCTGTAATTGGTGCGCTGATAGCCAATGCTCGTGTGTCTGCGTATGTACGTGCGCATGCTCGCGAGGTGACTCTTCAGCAGCTCAAACTCATCCGTTTCGTAGTAGATTTTCAGTTGAAGCGTTTTGGCCGTGAGGTTGTTGATCAGGTCTTTGTAATCGGAGCGCTGCAGCTGCAACAGGGCCGTACGGTGATCTTTGCGCGCGTAGGCTACCCGCGCAAGCCCCAAGCTGGCGGCCACCTCCCGCCACTGGCGTTCAAGCAACTGTTTGTGGTCGAGGATGAAACGCTCCACCCAGTCCAGCTCCCCTACCCTGAGGGCCACTGCAATGATGTTATTGAACGCAAAGCGCGACATGCGCCCGTTTTCCAGCAATAAACCCAGTTCCAATGCACCGCGGTACAAATCCAGCGTTGCCTGCGGCCAGCCTGCGCGCAATTCGTTGGTTTTTTTGATCCCGAAATTAATGGCCAATAAATACAGGGTGCGCAGCTCATCCGGCGGGAATTGTCGGGCATGCAGGCTCAGCAGGTTGCGATAGGCCTGAAAATGCTGTTCGGCCTGCTCAGGCTGGGTTTGGAAACAATAGCCGTGGTAATACAAGGCCACCGCCGGCCATTCCAGCAGTTTTTGGCCCTCGGGATCGGCTTCCAGGTATTGCAGCAACACGGGCAGCAGCCCCATACGGTATTGGGTGCGGTACACGGTTTGGTGTGCCGCCGCCAGACAACCCAGGCGCAGTTTGCGTGCCATAAAGGCCGTATCCATCCAGTCGGAATTGGCCTGCAGGTTGAAGGTTTCGGTTCGGCGGGTGGCGGTATCAAACTGATACTGTTCCCATTCCAGCAAATTCAATTCATGAAAATACTCGGCATCGCGCCATTCCTGCTTTTCCCGGCGTTGTTGTGCTTCCCGCAGGGCAATGGTGAAATGTTTGGGCAAATTGCGCTTCCGGTAAGCTTCCGTCAAGCGGATATCGCGTTTGCCCACTTCCTGTGCCAATTCGCGCCAGGCCAGATAATGCTCCAGCAAAGCCAGCAAGGCCGAATTGGCCTGCCGCATTTTTAACCCGCCTTCTTCCTTGTTCAATACCTCCGCTACCTCTTCTTCCTTCGGCAGCCTACCTGCCCTGCGACAGGCGTCCAGGTACTCAAACAGCAACACCGGCTGCCTGCGGGCATTGAAAAACGGGGAACGTACAAACTTCCCGAATTCCCGCACTTCCGCATTGGTCAGTGCGGCGAAGGCTTCCCATAGCAGGGTTTTTTCCATTTTTTTATTGTACCGGCGGGTTTAGCCGCCGATGTTCAAAAGAATGTTACCATCGGCGGCTTAACCCGCCGGTACGAGGCACTACTTCTTCCCAAAATCCATCAACGCCGTCCAAACGGATAGCGCACCCTGATCCAGGCGCGTCCAAATGGGCCGAACCACTCCATTATGGGCTGAAATATGGTTGTAATCGCCAAAAAACACCTGCGTGACTGGTGTAAATGACTTGGCGCTCACTTTCAGGTTTTTAAAAGTCTTTCCGCCATCAAGACTGCTGGCTACATACACATCGGTGCGGTCATCTGTGTAATGACGGCGGTCGTAAAACACCATGTGCAAATGGCCCGTTACCTGGTCAATGGCCATCCAGGGCAGAAACTGCTGCCGTCCCTTTCTGTCGTTGTTTACCCGTTTGGGTTTGCTCCAGGTGTTGCCGCCGTCGGTACTTTTGGCAAAGAAAATATCGGTGTCTTTTTCGCCGTTGCGCTGATCGCCCCAGCACAGATACAATGCACCCCGGTTGGGTCCGTCAGACAGGTCGCAAACCAGCACAGGCATTACATTGGTGCGGTTGAGACCCGAGATCTCAATATTCCAGCCGCCGGGTTGTTCAGCGGCTACGATGTCTTTGTCCAACCAGGTTTTGCCCCCATCTGTGGAGCGATCGAACCAGATTTTTTCGTCGTAACTCCAGGCGGCATAGATTTCGCCTTTGGGGCCATAGGCCGGCACAGCGCCTTCGGGGGTATCGTCATCGTCGAGGCAATTGCCCTCCAACTGACTGATATTAATGGCTTCCGACCAGGTTTTGCCGCCGTCCAGACTCTGCGAGAAGAGAATTCGACTGCGGTCTTTTTCCTGATCGCGTGAGTTGTATTTATCAAATTCTGTCCAGGTACAGGCCAACGCACCGGATTTTGGATCGGCACAAAGCCAGGGTTTGTCCTGATCTTTTGGATGCCTTAGCCCGCACCATGAACCATCGTCGTAGGTTTTACCACCGTCGGTACTTTTCTGAATCACAATGCGATCCAGCAGTTTATCGCTCGACCAGCCTTTGCCATCGGGATTGCTCAGGTGGGAGTAATAAATATGGCCGGTCCAATCAGCCAGCAGCACCGGATCGCCGTACACGCCGGAGGTTTTGGAGGTCAGCTTCCCCTTTTCCCAGGTGCGTCCGCCATCGTTGCTCCAATAATAATGGTCCAGAATAGCGCCGGCCGCAACGTTTTGCGGGATTTTCGGATTTACCACAATACTTGGCTCACAGGGCCCAAATGCATCCCCCTTTGCCGCTTTGGCGATGAGTATGTTTTCAAAGGATTTAGGGGAAGCGGCGTTTTTTTGCGATAACGCATTGACGCTCAGTAGCAGGAGAAAGGAGGTGAGTATTTTGTGTGGGTGCAGGGTAGCGGAGGAAGGGTTTGAGGGGTTTGAAGGGTTTGTTGGGTTTGAGGG
>DLXL01000610.1 GCA_003448025.1 Saprospirales bacterium
TAGTGATTATTATCCGTTTGGGGCACCGATGACAGTAAGAACCGACGGTGACACGAGACATCAGTTTAATGGTAAGGAAATTGATCATGAAGGAATTGGAAGTGGATCAAATTCATATGATTATGGCGTCAGAATTTATAACCCGTTCTTAGCAAAATTCCTTAGTGTGGATCCTTTAAGTAAGGAGTATCCTTGGTATACCCCATACCAATTTGCAGGAAACATGCCAATTGTTGCGGTTGACTTGGATGGACTTGAGGAACTAATTAGAACAAGGTACTTTGACTCTCTCGGAAATTTGTACAGGACAGAAATTCAGGTTGTAACTTGGGCGAACAATAGCGATTCCGATCCCTATGGCCTGGGAGTTACGCAAATTATTCACGAGACAGTTGTGAACGTCGACAACAATGGGCTTGCACGAGCTTCCTACTTTGGCACGACTATTGGTAATCGGATTCCATCTGGAGCTTCGCCGAATGTTGGGGCTGCCGGAGGCTCCAGCGCATTAAATTTACAGGAGAATACCGCACTTTTTGACATAGTCCCAACTGGAACCGCTGACGCTTTCGGAAATCCTATAAGCACTCAAACATCAGTTTCTGGAGCACAACAAACTGTGTTAAATTCCAGCATTATTACTCTACCCAATGGAAACACACAGGTTCAGGTTGACGCACGGGGTAGACCACGAAGCTATGCCAAAGACTCAAATAATATTATAGTGATAAATTCAGGACCTGCCCCAGCCAATGAACCCTATTTGCCTGAAGGATTCAACGTTACTCCAGCATCTGCAGCGGATCGTTACTTAACCCCGATGCAAGGAGGGGGGCCCATTCCTATGCAAACTCCACGCTCTGATGACCTTCCTGTTTCCCAATTTCTGCTTTGGATTTCTAAGAGACCTGGCACGACATATGAACAACCAGCTGGAACCTCTGCTAATGTGCCCACCCGAGCAGCTACACAAGCAGCTAACGGAAATCCAAAAAACGTGACAATGCAAAATATCACAGTAATTTTCCAATGAAACTAATAGTAACATTATATTGTATATTTCAGTTGATATCTTGTAACATTTGCGCACAAGCAGATATCAAATATCAAAGTGCCTATTATGATTCCATCACCACGCACGGACCAGAGTCTATGCATTCGCAGGGTGGAATCACAAACCAAGAGTTCTACTATTACAGGTTCAATCCAGATGAACTTGAATTTGCTAAAGTGGTCACGGCTTGGAGAGATTCTATCCCGGTTATGGAACATGCCTATTTAAATCCCTTTCATTGTATAGGCACTACTTTTATTCATGATTCAATCTACCTATCTCTACGAGAAACAACTCCTAATCTGATTTTTGAAAGAATAGATTTAGATTTAGCCATTTTAGATACCTCCATCACAATAGGTTTTGATTATCAAGGCACAATTAGTGTAATCGAATTTGGAATAATGTCCGATACGATGACTACAAGAGGCTACTTTGACAATGGCAACTTGCAATACAAGGGCCAATATAAAAATGCAAAGAAGGAAGGCGAATGGATCTATTACTATGTTTCGGGCCTGATAGAGCATATTGAAAACTGGAATCAAGGACAATTAAATGGCGAATTCATCTCTTTCTATCAAAACGGATCAATGTACTCTAAAGAAAATTACCAAAATCACAAACGGCACGGAAGTGTAATTTTTTATTCAAGAAACGGTGAAATCACAAAAAGAGAAAAATATATTGATGGGGTGCAGGTTGAGTAGTTCATAATTGGCGAGAATAATCCCCTACAAATTGGAACGAACTTAAGATAAACTGACCAATACGACCCGAGTTGAGGCAACACCGGAGTCCATTCTGTGGCTTAATAGGAAACTACACCAAAGAAAACAATCGCAAATAAGCACCTAGCTCAGACACCGCATTTTGTAAAAAGAGGGTTTGTTATTCCTAAGTGGGGTGTAACATCGTTCATACCAGTCAATAGTTATCGGTATATAACCATATATCCAACGGGTTTGAAAATGGCAATCCTAAAAGGCTTCGTTTTTCAAATATCTCCCAGATAATAAATTCATTGAAACCAAATCACAAATCTCTACTTTTGATTGAGCTAAATAAGGGAATGCTTCATCTTTGGATTGGCTGCCCTACCAATTTGCCAAAGGGAGGTAAGCCGTTAATCCGCCAATTTTAATATGGAGGTCATCTGCCTTGAAGAAAAAGCATTTTACGCCCTGATTGATCAGGTGGTAGCTCGTATTAAGTCTCAGCAACCTTCCACATTGGATCGGTGGATAGTGGATACTGAGGCAATGGACTTGCTCAAAATCAAGTCGAAAACGACGCTTCAAAAGCTACGCGACGAAGGCAAGATCCGATTTTCGCAGCCTGAGAAAAAAATTATCCTATACGATCGGGAATCAATAAATGACTTTATTGAAAAGAACGTTCGAAACACTTTTTGACATGGAAGTGGAGAATCCGGAGAAACAGGCCCCAGTTTTCCGGACCAAACAGACCCCGTTAACAATGAGATAAAACGGCTTAAAAAAGCGCACAATGATTCTGGCTGCGGATGGATATTCTCTATCCAAAACAAACAGAAGCATATGGCCAAT
>DLXL01000092.1:0-549 GCA_003448025.1 Saprospirales bacterium
AAAGGAATCCACTGCACCATCACCATCCGTATCGGCCCCCAGTATATCTTCTGATGTATGCTGACGATCATCATACCCCGGCCCGTTGCTGGCATCACCATGATCATTAGCCGCGGTAAACCGCATAGCCGGGTATCCTTTTTGCCTAAATGGAATATGATCTCCACCACGTCCGGTACGATCCTCCGGACTCATAATACGCACATTCATGGGTACTTCAGCAATGGGTTGCAAGTTTTCCTGGTATTGCAGTTTAATAAATCGAGCCAATTGTTTGTGACGGGAATTGAAGCCTCCGGCTGAAAAAAGTCGGACACTTGTAGAATCCACATGATCCAGCCCGGGGCAGGAAGGTGGTGAGGATGTTTCGCCGCACAATACCCCCCCAATGACATCATTGTTCAGCACTGCACGCAATGGGATGTTTTTTTGTTCTATATAATCCGCAAAAGCATCAGCGCCCAACAATCCCTGCTCTTCTGCTGTAGTAATCAAAAATACAATGGTATTGGGAAACTGGTACTTCGACATGATCCTTGCCAGTTCCAA
>DLXL01000092.1:732-935 GCA_003448025.1 Saprospirales bacterium
ACCAAAGCCGTACCCGTAGCATTATCTTCAACGCCTTCTGCCAGGCAGGTTACATCACAAAGAATGTCACAGCGACTGTCCATATGCCCCTCCACCAGGATCA
Organism: Saprospirales bacterium; assembly: GCA_003448025.1. Taxonomy (GTDB): domain Bacteria; phylum Bacteroidota; class Bacteroidia; order Chitinophagales; family Saprospiraceae; genus M3007. The sequence goes on from DLXL01000092.1 coordinate 836, forward strand.
CACCGCTACCGGGAACACTTCCGGGGAGCACGGCAAATACATTGCGGTGCCTTCCCACACCGCAAATATCCAGGTCAAATTGAAGGTAGGATGGAAGGAG
>DLXL01000092.1:1130-1361 GCA_003448025.1 Saprospirales bacterium
CGGCCGCCATTAGCATTGCTGAATTCACGAAATTTTTGGTGTGCCCATCGGCGGGCCGCACCAAAACCTTCAGTTGCCGAAACCGTATCGCTACCTGAATTCCGCGTTTTAAAGGAAGCTAACTGTAGAATGTAGGCCTTCAATGAATCCGGTGAAATAGCAGATTGAAGATCAGCTGCCAATACTTCCGGCCAAACCGGCGTCGGAGTTGAAGGCTGGTAGTTTGACGCA
>DLXL01000092.1:1491-5128 GCA_003448025.1 Saprospirales bacterium
CATTGTAATTTCCAAGCATCACCTGTTCCGCTTCAGAGGAGGTGCTTAGAATATTGGTTTGAGCAGCCAAATTTTTAAGGCAAAATACACACAGCAGCAGTAATAATTGTTTCATGAGAAAAGATGGTTTAAGCAATCAACTTCTTTAGCCCTCCTGTGAAGACGCCTATTTACTAAATGAAGTCAACTGTTTATCAAAACAAAACTAAAGATACACTCATTCTATGTAAACCATTTCCGAAACATTGGTTACATTTCGGAGGCAAATAAACAGTACAGATGAAACACAAACTACTACTGCTAACCGTAATTTGGCTGGTCGGACAGCGTATGCCTGCCCAAAACATTCCTGATTGTGCCACTGACTGGTGGATCTTGCATGACCTTCAGCAATCTAATTTTCAGGAACTTCATCAACAATTCGAACAAGGTATTCTCCAGGTTTTTGAACAAAAAAAACAGGCTTCCATCCTTCCGGACAACCCCAAAACAATACCTGTTGTTGTTCACATTATCCATGAAAATGGTCCCGAAAATCTGAGTAATGCCCAGATAGAGCAAGCCATAACCTGGCTCAACCAGGCTATGGCTAATCAAGGTAGTTTTCAGCAGGGAAGCGGCACAGATTGCGGAATCCAGTTCTGTCTGGCCAGTCGAACACCTTCGAATACCGCTACCAATGGTATTACCAGAAAGGTGAATGCACTGACGAATATGGAAGTAGAGTTTGACAATCTCTCCCTGAAAAATCTGAATCGTTGGAATCCTAATCAATACCTGAATATCTGGGTGGTGAAAAGTATTTGCTCCGCCAGCTATGGCTGCGGCGTGTATGGATATGCGCATTTGCCCTATGCGCATGGCTCTAATATTGATGGTATCGTTATGGAGGCAAGCTATTTGACCGACCTAAACAGGGTTGCGGGACTTGCGCACGAAGTGGGGCATTATCTCGGGCTTTACCACACTTTTGAAGGTAATTGCAATAACAATAATTGCCAGACCGATGGCGACCGTATCTGCGACACGCCTCCAGATGCCAGCATCGCCGGCGTTCCATGTGGCAACCAGGTAAACTCCTGCACTACTGACGTTAACTCCGGACCATTTAGCGCTGACCAGCCAGATATGAGTTGGAACTTCCTGGATTATGGCATTTTGGCTTGTTTTCATGATTTTACCCCGAATCAAGCCACCCGTATGAACGCTACGTTAGAGGGTGTCCGCAATAGCCTGTTGCAATCCAAAGGCTGCCTGCCTCCCTGCACCGCTGCAGCCAATGCCAATTTTTTGGGTCCAAACACAGCAAATGCCGGTGAAACAGCTACCTATACCAGTACCAGCACCAATGCCGGCAGCTTTAGTTGGACCATAAACGGCCAGCCAGTAAGCGCTGCCTCAACCCTTAATTTTCAGTTCCAGGCCCCGGGTCAATACGTAGTCAAACTAGTGGTTCAATCCACGAATCCAGCCCTTTGCGATCCGGATGAAATCACAAAAACAGTGATTGTTAACTGCCCGGTGGTATCGGTATTCACCGCAAGCAACCTGTCGCCGGAGGCAGATCAAATGGTGTATTTCACCAATAACAGTCAAAATGCTATTCAAGCTACCTGGTATATTAATGGCGCCCCCCAGGCGCAACCGCCTGATTCCCTGGTATTTGGATCGCCGGGAGAATATTCCGTGGAATTAGTGAGCAGCAATGGATTTTGCGCTGATACACAAGAGGTAGTGATTCTGGTGCAGGGTATTTGTGTACAAAAAACATTTAAATATAAGGTGAGTACAGAAAACGATGGACTAACCAGTTCCAATTTTTCAGTTATGTCAGATGGGTCTTTATTATTATCCAACCTGAATGACATCCCAGTGCTTACCCCTTTTTCTCCCTATATTTCCAAATTCAAGCCCAATGGCACGCACCTGTGGACTAAATATTTAGAATACCCAACCAACTCCTTAAGTCAGGCATTAGCCAAAGCCACCCCGGATGGAGGCATTGTCATTTTTTCTAAACACCTCAGTTTTGATAATTCGGGCCTGATTGATTCATTTATTTATCGCCTGAACAAGTTTGATTTGAATGGAAATCTGATCTGGGGTAAATTATTACACAGAGAACCTGCTGGTGGAGGACAAAAAATAGACTTACAAATAGCTTCTGATGGAAGCATTTTCGTGAGCGCATCATTTTTAAGCAAAATAAATCCCTCCGGAAATGAAATTTGGAGTACTAATCTGACAGGTTTTGACCTGATAAGACTTACCCCTGACGGAGGTTTGATTGGCCTTATCCCTGCTTCTAATGTTCACCTGATAACCAAATTGAAACCAGACGGCACGTCCGACTGGACCAGCTCCTTTCCAGCTACGGCTTTCCAACCTAAAGACGCCATTGCTGTGCCTGGTGGAGATATCTATTTATTAGGACAGCTCTCCGTTCAACCGGCAGGTGTTATTCATGGTGCACTAGTAAGGTTAAATGCTATTGGGCAAACAATCTGGACAAAATCATACCGCCAAATACCTGTATCCAGCTACTTTTTCAGTGCAATACACACGGGTGAAAATGGGGAATTAATAGTAGCCGGAGACGCCAAAGTAGACGACCCTGGCATTGGTCCGCTGAAGGATTACCACCTCCTTATGGCTATTGACACCAATGGCGTTATGTTGTGGAATAAACATTTTCCTGGAAAATTAAATATTGAAACCCTTACCCGAATTCCAGGATCAGGTTTTTGTATCACTGCAGCTGGAGGCCTGATTTTCAGGGTGAATGGGTTGGGAGAAACTAAAAATTGCCCTGGTGAGGTAAAAAGTATTACCGTAACAGACATCCCTTATACAAGCACCGGAATCCAAAACGCGCTACCTTCTCTTTCACTCCAAATGGTAGATGAGCCCTTGCAACTCTCCCCTGGCACCACATATCTGGATACGTTATGTGCCCCATCCTGCCTCATTTCTGTAGAAATCTGCAACAACAACCTTGACGATGATGGCGATGGCCTCTTCGATTGCCTCGATCCGCAATGCAATTGCGAAGAAGAACGCTGCGCCTCTAAAACCGGCAACTTCTGGTATTTTGGCAACAATGCCGGCCTGGACTTTAATTCCAGCCCCCCAGCCGCCATTGGTAACGGAAAAACAAACACAGACAATACCTCTGCCACTATATGTGATGCGAAAGGCAATTTGTTGCTCTACACAGATGGGAAAAAAGTGTATAACAGATTCCATCAACCCATGCCTAATGGCGAACTTTACACAGGGCTACAGGTCGCAGATGCCATGATTATTCCAAACCCTGGCCAAACAGGCCAGTATTATGTGGTGGCTAACTATGGCGGTGGCGAAACTTTTTACAGCCTGGTTGATCTCCGCCTGGACGATGGAGAAGGCGATGTCCATCCCGTAGAAAAGAACATTGCGCTGACTTTTAACGTACAGGGTATGGCTGCCATTAAGAGTTGTGCCTTCGAAGGATATTGGTTCGTTACCCGAAGGTTCGATGCACAAGGATCCTTTTTAAGTTTCAGAATAGATCAAAACGGACTCAATCCCACCCCCATAGTCAGCCCAACCAACCAGCCAACAGGTCTTATCAGACAAATAAAAATCAGCCCCGATG
>DLXL01000092.1:5242-20177 GCA_003448025.1 Saprospirales bacterium
TTAGCATGTACCTATTACGTAAACTCTGTTTTTGATAGCTCGGCGGTATCTATCTATCGCTTTGACCCCTTTTCCGGAGGCGCCGTTACAGTTCCTCAGCTCCTGGGGAAATTCAAGGATCCATTCAGAGCTTATGGGATAGAGTTTTCCCCTAACAGCCGCTATTTATACGTATCTGGTACATTTCCCGGAAATTTTCAACTCCAGCAATATGACCTGAATGCAGGTAACACGCAGGCAATCATTAACTCCAGAGTTGGTATTTCCAAACTGCCAGGCAAAACCATCGGATTCCTCCAGTTGGGCCCTGACCGTAAAATCTATGCGCCATCCTATTCATCATTCCAACAAATAGCCTATTTTCTGGATGTCATACATAAACCCAATAACCCCGGACTGGCTTGCCAGTTTGAACATGAAAGTGTAGATATATCTTTTGATCCTTTAGTACTATCCGCCAAAGACGGCACCTGCAACGTCATTGCCTCTATTTTAGCACAACCAGGTATCAGCCTGTCTCTGGCGGCCCCTGACACCATTTGCGCACTTGGCTCCCCCAACGTATATCAACTCTTGCCCTTTTCCTGTGGTATTGACTCCATCACCTGGACAGTTGAAGGATTAGGCGCTCAAATCCAACCTAATTTCCAGTCAGCAACTATCAGTTATTTGAATTATGGGAACGGGAAGCTGATTGTTAAAGCATTCAGCGCATGTGGTAACCTCTCTGATACCCTGGATATTTTAGTAGTTGCTCCTCCCTCAACTCCGCTCAACCTTGGTCCTGATCTGGAAGTGTGTGATAACGGTGTGTTCACCTTCAATGCCGGTTCGGGCTTTACCCGATACCTGTGGAGTGATGGCTCCACTGACTCCATTACTACTACCTTGTTTCCGGGTGTTTACTGGGTAAATGTGTGGGATGCCTGTGGCAATCTGCAAACCGATACGATTAAAGTAAACATCCAACAAGTATCCGTACTTGACATTGGAGAGGATTTACCACAGCAATGCGCCGGTTTTTCAAAAACATACACCTTGCCAGCGGGATTCAGTAGCTGGAGCTGGTCGCCAAATCAATACCTGAATTGCGACAATTGCCCGGAAGTAACCATATCCCCGGAAACCTCAACAAACTGGGTGGTGGTGGCCCAAACTTCAGAAGGCTGTATTTCTGTAGATACCCTGCAAGCCTTGATCCGGGATACGCTGTTGTTTGAACTGGATACATTTATTTGTCAAAATTGGGAACTTATCCTTTTCGACTCCTTGCTTGAACCAAATAGTACAACACAATTCTTTCGCCCGGCAGCTTTTGCTGGTTGCGACACCCTTTGGACTATACATGTAGTTGGCCGGGAAGCAAGCTCTTCAGCCTTTTCGGTGACCATTTGCAACGATGCCACCTACCTTTATATTGAAGAAGAATTGGCGCCTGAAACCATTTCCACCTTTCAATTCACCAATGCTCAGGGCTGCGATTCACTGGTATATATTACGGTAAACAGCTTCCCGCCAATTTCACTAAGTCTGCCAATGGATACAACCATCCGAATTGGGGATGCCATTCCATTAAATGCTACTGCGGCAGGATCACCTGCCTTGAATTTCTTATGGTCGCCCCCGGATGGGCTAAATTGTCTGGATTGCCCTAACCCTATAGCCAACCCGCTTGACTCTATTACATATACCCTTGAGGTAACGGACGCCAATGGTTGCGTATTGGAAAAGAGTATACAGATCAGGGTCATTAATGAATGTGATATTGCGGTTCCCAATGCTTTCACGCCGAATGGAGATGGGGCCAACGATGTATTCCGTCCGGTATTGGATCCTTGTGTGTATACCGTTACCTTGTGGCGTGTGGTAAACCGATGGGGTCAACCCGTGTTCGAGCAATACAATATACCTGCAGAGGATAGCCAACTGGGATGGGATGGACAATGGAATGGACCGTCACATCCTTCAGATGTACTGATTTGGATGGCAGAATATGAGCTTTACAACGGTACCAGAAAAATAGAAAGTGGTCAGGTAACCCTGATCCGATAACCCTTTGTCTATGTTAATAACCAAACTCCGCGCTTTATGGAACCCTGATCAATATCAGGGATGGGGACGCCGGCGCAGTTATTTTGAAGGTTGGTATTTCAAGGTTGTTTCCCGGGATGAACGCCATGCCCTGGCATTCATCCCGGGCATTTCCATGGGAAAAGATGGACAGAAACACGCCTTTGTACAGGTGATGAATGGAAAAGCATGTACTGCCGAATACCATCATTTTGAGGCAGATGCGTTTGCTCCCTCCCGGGAAAAGTTTGAATTAGCCCTGGAAGGGAATCACTTTTCAGCAAAGGAAATGACGCTGCATCTGCCGGGCATTTCAGGAACCATTACACTCCATGACATCACACCATGGCCAAAGATGCTCGGCGCACCAGGAATTATGGGATGGTATTCTTTTGTTCCGTTCATGGAGTGCAACCATGGCATTGTAAGCCTGAACCATCGTTTGGAAGGAACAATCAATATTCATGGAGAGGCTGTTGATTTTTCCGGCGGACGGGGTTATATAGAAAAAGACTGGGGCCAGTCATTTCCACGCGCTTATGTCTGGATGCAGAGCAATCATTTTTCATCCACTGAGCATGCTTCCCTTATGGCTTCAGCCGCTCACATCCCCTGGTTGGGCAGTCATTTTATTGGATTTATCAGCGGTTTTTGGCTGGAAGGCCGGTTATTCAAATTCGCTACCTACACAGGAGCTAAAAAGTACTTAACGATATCCGACACAGAAGTTTCGCTCACATTCCGAACCCCCGGTACAGAATTGCGGATATTGGCCAAACAGGCTCCCGGGACAGCTCTGATCTCCCCGTTATCAGGAGAAATGAAAGGTAAAATCCAGGAGAGCCTTCAGGCTACCCTTCAGGTGGAGCTATGGGAAAAAGGGCGCCGGATCTTTGAAGATACCGGAAGAAATGCCGGCCTGGAAGTGGCCGGCACCGTTGAAGTATTACAACCTTGAACCTGGGCACTCAACATGATACGGACCGAAGATCAACAGCTAATCCTTCAAAACATCGGAAAGCACATCCAGCTTAGCCAGGATGAACAGACCCATTTTCTATCACTGCTCAGCAGCAGGACCATTGCCCGGAAAACTTTTCTGCTAAAAGAAAACGAAGTATGCCGCCATTCAGCTTTTGTGGTGGCTGGTTGTTTGCGCGGGTACACCGTAGACAATAACGGTTTTGAACACGTTTTGCAGTTTGCTCCGCCCGACTGGTGGATTGCCGACATGTACAGCTTGCTTTCTGGCCTGCCTGGACAATTGAATATTGATGCACTGGAAGAAACCCGCGTTTTATTGCTCGCCAAATCAGATCAGGAAGACCTGTACCGGGAAACACCCAAGTTTGAACGCTTTTTTCGGATCATTACAGAGAAATCTCTGGTGGCTAATCGCCAAAGGGTCATTGACAATATGAGCCTTACCGCTAAGGAACGGTATGAGCAATTTTGCAGGCACTACCCTACCCTGATTCATTCTATTTCTCAAAAACAGATTGCTGCTTACATTGGTGTTACACCTGAATTTCTCAGCAAACTGAGGCGACTGAGAGGAATGAAGTAAAGTACATCAGGATCCTTTTACATAATCACCCGGAGCATATCCGGTGATTTTTTTGAACACCCGGTTAAAAGTTGACTTGGAGTTAAAGCCACATTCCAATCCTATACCCAACAAGGAATAATGTTGAAAAGCCGGGTCCTTTAGCCTGTCCTTCACCAACGCTACCCGGTAGGTGTTTACATAATCATTAAAATTTTTACCAAAGGCATTATTCACCACCGACGAAAGAAGCGAAATATTTGTACCCAATCTTTGAGCAATATCTGAAAGCGTTAATTCCGGTTCCAGGAATAATTGGTCTTCCTGCATGAGTTTTTCAATCCGATTCTTCCAACTCAGAAGTTCTGGTTCACTTAATTTTTCCTGTCTGGCCGGTACCGGCTCACTGGATGATTCCTTAGCTGTAAATTGAATTTTTCTGGGTTGTAGCTGTGCATACCCGGCAATGGAAAGATAATAAATCAAGCCCGCCAGGAAAAGCTCATCCCACCAGTCGTGCCAAAAATCCAATCGCAACCAAAGATCTACCAAAAACATGATCCAGCTCATCAGGTTGCCTGCCAAATAGGCCAGTAAAAAATTGCGAAACCAACTGAAACTCACCGTGTCGGTATCAGAAAACTCGGTTGGAATCCAAATCTGGTATTCCCGGTACAAGCGGTAAGCACTGATAAAGTAGTATAATTGAGCACAAAAAAGCACAAAAGCGTATACTAAATCCAACTCCAATGGTTGATGGACGGTCTCCAACCATTGGTTTACAAACGTCGGCCCCTGAGCAAATACCAATAAATGGTACAAGCAGTAGATCAAAAATGGCAGCGCATGCAGGGCGTCCTTCCTTTTAAATGTAAAGCCAATATTAAATTGACTTTTCAGGTAAAAAAACACCAGAGGCGGAAGCAGCAGACTAAAAGTTCTGGGAAAAAAATTCAACTCCTTCCATAGTATCTCCACACCCGCAAAACCGAGCATATATTCCCAAATGTCAAAAGTGAATGCTATCAATAAAGCGCCAAACAACCCGTCTGATAGCCGGCCTTGCCGCCAGCCCCGGGCTAAAAAAAGTAAGGCATAAATCCAGCCCTGCAAAAAAGCAAACAGCAAGGGTGTAGAAAAAAGATTGAAATCAAAACGCATAGGAATCGTTCAAAAACTTAGAGGGTGTTTTGTAACCATCAAATGCTGCGGTTGCTGTTTTTACGATTCAGTGCAACCGCAGCATTTTTAAGTTTGCTCAAGATAACTCTAAATGCGGATCAGATAGTTGGATTTTTCTGCATCAACCTCTAACAATAAAGTTTCTTCTACCGGCCCGTTCCAATACGGACCTTCGCAAAGATAGATTTTTGTTCCAACCGGATAAGAGGCACTCACCGTAGTGAACATAGATAGTTTTCGGCTAAATCCGTTATTAGACCGTTCCTTATCAAATGGTAGTTGCGCCCTGACATGCACTTGCCTGCCCAAAGGACTATTACCACGTATTTTAAAGGTAACCATGTCCAACCCTAACTGTGCAGCAACCGTTTCCATGTCAGGATTTTGTGTGATGTCTTCAAGAGATAGGGTTTTCTCCGTTTGTTCGTCGTAAGCTACCTGAATCCATTGTTCCCTGCTGATCTCATATTTTTTGTTGATATCAATTGTTTTTCCATTATCAGCAAGTCCAAGTACATAAACCAGTTCCCATTGGTCCTTTGATTTCAGGTAAATGCGGGTTCCAACTGGTTTATTATCTGATCTGCTTTGAAGCGCCCCTAACTGGCAGCCGTACCCGATCTTTTCTACTGGCGAACCAACCAATCCTCGGATTTCCAATTGACGACCACGCAAACTGGAATTAGTCAGCGTGTAGCTGATACGATCCTGTTTTTCCTGTGCGTTTCCTGAAATGGTCACTACGGATAAAAGGATGCTGGTTAGCACTGGTTTTGCCAACTGAAATTTGACTTTTCGCCGGCTTATCCAGGAATCCAGCCCATATCGTCCGCAGCCTCCGGCTGCAATCAATAGAAAGGACCAGAAGATCAGTTGTTGGTAATACATGGAGAATGGCATCGGCTCTTTATACCAGATAAAGGAAACCACCCAAAATTGAAAGGCCATTTGAATGGCTGAAATCCGGGTTAGCAAGCCAACAGCGATCAATAATCCGCCTAAAAACTCACCATAAGCTGCCAGCCCAGCCCAGAATTGGGTGGAAATTATCGTAAACCCAACTTGCTCCACCTGCTGGACAAACCAGTCTGGCGTACCTAATGCCAGATTATCCCATTGAACGGGTCCTTCCGGATTTATTTTATGAAAAACCTTTGGCAAACCAGCCCCTATGGCAATGGAGATACCGCAATAAATGCGGAATAAGGCGTAAACAAGGTGAAATAAACGATTTTCATTGGTGTGGTTTGAAACGAATAGTGAACGAAACGAAATAGACATGATCAAAAAATTTTGGTGATTGAATGGCACAAAGGTTCTGCCCAAACACCCCACCCACGCTCCAAATCAGGATCTAGGACGTCACAAATAAAGAAATTGGAGATACAAGAAAAATTAAAAAACAATTAAAAATGATCCTTTTTTAATCTATTTTTAGGCTTTGCTGTTTTTTGCAATAGTATTTGGCTTAATTTTGGTAGTATTACTATCAAATCAATAACTTTATCAAACTTTAACTCATGAAAGTTCGTCAACACTTAAAAATTGCCTTCGCCCTCCTCCTGCTCGTCAGCTCATTATCATGGTGGTCATGTCGGCGTGTAGAGGAAACCCAACAAACTACTAACTACGATTACGATCCCAGCCTTGTTCGGGAATGGATGCAATTCTCCTATGATGCCGTAAAGCGTCAGGGCTGGTTTGCGTTGGACGCCTCACGCCTGTACGCTTATGCAGCCATCACAGCCTATGAGTCTATGGTTCATGCGGTACCTAATGGACGCTCCCTGGAAGGCCAATTGCAGGGACTAACTTCCTTGCCCAAACCTGATCCCAATCAGCGCTATGACTGGGGAATTGTGTTGTGCCATGCCATGCCGCAAATCCTGGAAGAAATGATGCCCACCATGGCTACGCAATCCAGAAGCAACATGTCGCAACTCGCATTGCGCCAGGAAGCCGACATGGTAGCAAGTCACGACATCCCTCAAGAGGTATCAGAACGCTCCAAAGAATTCGCCAACGAGCTGGTACGAGCAATCATTCAATGGTCTCGTACCGACAACCGGGCAGGTATGGAAAACATCGTATACACCCCACCAAGCCGTGCAGGCAATCCTCAATACTGGGATGGCAGCACACTTGGGCAAAATTTTATGATGCCTTTCTGGTGGACCAGCCGTCCATTCGTTATCCATTCTTACAATATTTGCGAAGTTGCGGCCCCAATTCCTTACAGCGAAGATCCACTCAGCAGCTACTATCAGGAAGTGAAAGAAGTCTACGACGCATCTTTCGATCCAAACAAAGTAGCAATCGGACAATTTTGGGCAAATAACCCTGGCCAATCCGGAACTCCTGCCGGCTCATGGTTAGGCATAGCCAACCAGTTGGTTTCACAGTATAATTTGAATCTGGCTACCACACTCAAAATGTACGTTTTACTGACCATTGGAACGCGGGATGCATTCATAGCCTGCTGGTATGTAAAGTACAAATATAACCTGCAACGCCCTGTGTCTTACATCCGTAACGTAATGGGCCATACCAATTGGAGTTCTCCGGTACCAACCCCTCCATACCCCGACTACACTTCAGGAACCTCTACCAACGGAGGCGTTTCTTCTGAAACCCTCACCCGGCTCTTTGGCGTGCGTGCCTTTGAGGACGCACAACATATGGATAAAGGCATGGGTGTTCGGAAGTTTAATTCGTTTGAAGAAGCTGGACGTGAAGCCTTTCACTCACGCATCTATGGCGGCGTACACATGCGTCGCGCTTGCCAGCTTGGATTTCAGCATGGCGAGTGCATTTCAGAATATCTCTGGAATACACTTGAATTTGAAAGATAAGATCCGGCATTCCGATTTCAAAACAATATAGCCCAGCCGGGTGAGCCTTAGCTGCTCACCCGGCTTTTTTTATCCAGGTAGTCTTTTTCTTAACCTAGTTTATTGGCTCACTGCATGCAAAGCCTGCAACTTTGTACCATCAAAATAAAAATATCACCGCACATGAACAGGAAACAATTTCTCCGAAACAGTCTGCTCAGCGCAGGAGCGCTCGCCACAACCGGTGTTGCAAAAGCCGTGATTGACAACAACATTGATGAACTTAAACCCCTGGAAATACTTGGTTTCAACCACATTCCTAACACAAAATCCAAACTTATGGCCAATACTGTTTTGCATAAAGCCGAAACCCGTGGACATGCCAACCACGGATGGCTTAAATCACATCATACTTTTAGCTTCGCTAATTATTATAATCCCGAGCGTATGCACTTCGGAGTGCTGAGGGTATTGAACGACGATACCGTGGAATCAGGCATGGGATTCGGTACACATCCGCACGATAACATGGAGATTATCAGTATTCCATTGGAGGGTGATCTGGAACATAAAGACAGTATGGGCAATGTAGCCACTATCCGTCAGGGCGATGTACAGGTAATGAGTGCCGGAACAGGAATTTATCACTCAGAATACAATCGGAATAAGGATCAACTTGTGAAATTTCTGCAGATCTGGGTGTTTCCAAATAAGCGCAATGTAACCCCTCGTTACGACCAGATTACCTTAAAATCTGCTGAAGAAAAAAACAAACTTGTTCAAATCCTTTCGCCAAATGCAGATGATGACGGTGTTTGGATTCATCAGAATGCCTGGTTCCATATGGGTAACCTGGAAGCAGGTTTCCAAACACCGTACACCTTTAAAGGAGGCGCCGGAAATGGGGTCTATGTTTTTGTTCTGGATGGTGATGTTACCGTAGAAAATCAATCATTAAACAAAAGGGATGGTTTTGGCATCTGGAATACTGATAAAATACAAATAAAAGCGAATACCAATGCACGTGTACTGCTCATGGAAGTTCCGATGAGCATCTAAATGTGGGTAAACACCCGAACACAAAGGCAGATTTTGCGTTATAACGGGAGATGAGTTTGCCTCGTCTCCCATTTTTTAAGCAGGATTTTTCATCCATGATAAAAACAGCAAACACCCGGTTACCGGTAATTGATTTGATCAAAAACCGATGGAGTGCCCGGGCTTTCTCGGATCAGCCTCTTTCTGAAGAACAAATATTGACGCTCATAGAAGCTGCTGCCTGGGCGCCATCGTCAATGAATGAACAACCCTGGCGCTATCGCTATGGGTTGAAAGGCTCCCCTATATTTGAGCAAATGTGGGAATGCCTGCTTCCAGGCAATCAACCCTGGGCAAAGAATGCTGCCGCCCTGTTACTATGTACGGCAAAAACCAGCTTTTCCCGAAACGGACAGCCCAATTTTTATGCCCTGCACGATACCGGAATGGCCAATGCGCTCCTCATGTTACAAGCCACTTCCATGAATATATATGGGCACATAATGGCCGGTTTTGACCCTGAAAAATTGCGGGATACCTTTCAGCTAGGCGAGGATGAAGTGGCTGTTTGCCTGATCGCACTTGGCTACCTCGGCACTCCTGACCAATTGGAAGAACCATTCCGTACCCGGGAGATTACTCCAAGAAGCCGGATGGCACTTGAATCATTGATCCCTGAAACTCCAGCTTTTTAATACGCTGTTATGAATCCCAAGATCAAGGTACTCGTGGTAGGAAGGCACCCTGAAATCATGCAAACCGTTCTAAATCTTATCAATAAAACGGAGGACTGGGTGGCAGAGGGGGCGCTGTCTGATGAAACAGCCATTGAATTGTACCACCAAAGGCGGTTTGATGTGGTATTGATCGGGGGAGGTGTGGAGGAAGAAAGCGAAGCAAAGTTGCGCGCTATTTTTACCTTTCAAAACCCGCTCATCCGAATTATACAACACTATGGAGGGGGCAGTGGACTTTTATTTGCAGAAATCAAATCGGCCTTATTAAAACAAGCTGAGGGGAAAAACACCCTGCAAGATTAACCTTTTACCAAACTACCTTCCTATGAGCGAAATTACTAAAAAATATACCAATGGCGAAGTCACTGTAGTTTGGAAGCCCGATCAATGTATTCACTCCCGCCTATGCTGGACCCAGTTGGGCGAAGTGTTCAATCCCCGCAACCGGCCTTGGGTGAACATGGAAGCGGCCTCAACAGAAAAAATCATAGATCAGGTTTCCAAATGCCCAAGTGGCGCGCTGAGCTATTATTTGAATAACACGGAGAATCCTCCGGAAAATATTTCAACAGAAACCAGGATCGAAGTGATCCCAAATGGTCCATTACTCGTCTATGGAAACATAAATGTTCAACTCAGGGATGGCGCCAAGGAAAATCGCAGCAAAGTCACGGCTTTTTGTCGCTGCGGTCAGTCTAAAAACAAGCCCTTCTGCGATGGCAGTCACATTGGCGCCGGTTTTGAAGATGTATAATCCAATGCCCCCAGAAGCGAACCCTATCGTTTCAACTCATGGCAACCCCCGCACTCAATCCTTCTTACACATCAGTAACTGCCATTTGTGAAAATTACCTCCACCTCCCTGGCTAACGTACCCACATAATTTTCTGAAAAACAAGATTTTGCAGGCTTTTCATTGAACAAAAAAGCCTGATGCTTATTTTTACCGCATGGAAATAGCCGTAACCAATGGCATCACTGTTGCCGTCGATGTAATTTATCTCGCTCAGCATTCCGATCCAAAGGAGGATCGGTTCATATTTGCTTATTTTATCCACATAGAAAATGGGAGTCCGTATACCGTGCAACTACTGCGGAGGCACTGGTATATCCATGATGGAGCTCATCCATTACGTGAAGTTGAAGGGGAAGGTGTGGTAGGTGAACAGCCACTACTGGCACCCGGTGAAACCTACGAATACCGATCTTATTGCGAGTTAAAATCAGAGATTGGTAAAATGCGTGGACATTATACCATGATCCGCCAGGAGGATGATGTTTTGTTCGAAGTTGAAATTCCTGCCTTCAAACTCATTGAGCCAAGTCTCCTTAACTAGTGGTGAACCAACTTACTTCAAATCCTTTAGCCTGCCTGCGGTTTTCAGCAGTTTTAACACGGCAAGTTTATAGCTGAAAAATTGTTGCCAATAATTCGTCTCTGCCTCTGAAAGTGCCGTTTGAGCATTGAGCAGATCTGTCAGTGACGCAACCCCCTCTTTGTATTGAAGCACGAGCTTGTCCGTAATCTCTCTTGCCAACGCAACATTATCGGTTTGGGTACGTAGCGCTCTCAAACTGGTGGCCAATTGTTCTTTAGCCTGCCTGAATTCCAAAGCCTTGGCATCGTTTAGCTGGCGATGATCCTCCTCCAGTTTTTGCTCCTCCAATTTATACAGCCAGGCCTTGTTGTGCACCCGGAATCCATCAAAAATAGGGATTTTCAATCGCACACCAGCCCCGGCTCCACCGTACCAGCGCCTGTCGACATCAAAAAAATTGATGTCCTGCCGGAATCCCTGAGCAGAAACGACGGCAAATGCGCTTAAACTGGGTAGTGCTTCTGCAATGGTGCTTCTTCGTTGAATTTGCAGCAACTCCCGATGGTTAGCAATTAACCGGCTCTCTGTAGTGGTTTTTGGATCCAATGAGAGGCTTTGCCACCTGGCAGAATCAGCAGCAGGCGCATCCATTTCTGCCCCGAGGTCTAGCGTCACATCATGGGGTAATCCACATAGAAACAATAGGGTTTGTTGAAGGGCACTGATTCCGGTAAACAGGTTTTGCCGTTGGGTTTCCAGGTTGGTTCTAGCAACCCGGATCCGCTTCACGTCGGTAGGTACGGCATAACCGTTGTCCAGTTGCAACTGTGCCATACCCTGCAGGGCATCCAATTTACCTAAATTGGCATTGACCGCCCTGAGGAGTTGTTCGGTTTGTAAGGTTTGATAAAAAACAGTGGCTGTATTGTAAATAACCTCGTCCTCAGAGCGTTCAATCATCAAATCACTTATGCCACGGCTGGTTTTAAGTGCCGGAACACTTCTACGAGCCGCTTCATTGATCAGGTTCTGTTGGAGTGTAACCGTGCCAGCCAATTGCCATGGCCTGCCAAATTGCACCGGGACAAAAGTTCCTGGTGAAAGGTTGACAACCTCCCCCGGCATCAGTTGGGTGGGCAACAGGGGCCAATAATCCATACCAATATTTGCTGTAATTTGAGGAAAGCCTTCACTTCTGGCTTCCTTCACCTTTCGCTCCAGTATTTGCCGGTCAATTTTGTTCTTTTTCACCTGGGCACTGTTTACCAATGCTAATTCAAGGCTTTCCCCCAGACTCATTTGCCGAACTGCACCAGGCGTTTGGGCCATTATGCCTGTATACAAAAGGAATGTAAATGCAATTACCGCTGCTAATTTCATACTGTTTAATTGACTTGTGGTTTTTTGGACGGGATCATTTGGTGATGGCATAATTCCCTTTCGCCATTAGAAAGTGCTACTACCTGAGGCACTTCTACATTTCAAATTTCAAATGTTTAACCGTTATACCATGATTCATCAGTTGTTTCAGTGAATCAACACCTATAGCGAGGTGTGCTTTGGCATAATTGGCAGTCACTACTTTGTCGCTGGCCTCTGTTTTAATACCCTCATTGGTCATTGGCATATCACTCACCAGCAGAAGTGCGCCTGCCGGCATTTGATTTTTAAAAGCAGCAACGAAAATCGTGGCCGTCTCCATATCAATCGCAATACAGCGCAAATCACGAAGTTTTTGCTTGAAATCTTCTCTATGCTCCCAAACCCGTTTGTTGGTGGTGTACACAACACCCGTCCAATAATCCTTTTCATAATCCCTGATGGTGGTAGAGACTGCTTTTTGCAAGGCAAACGCCGGCAATGCAGGTACTTCCGGAGGAAGATAGTCGTTACTGGTACCTTCTCCACGAATCGCTGCAATAGGAAGTATTAAATCGCCAACCTGGTTTTTGCCGGTTTTTAGCCCACCGCATTTCCCCAAAAACAACACCGCCTTGGGTTTTATGGCCTCCAGCAAATCTACGATCAACCCCGCATTAGGGCTTCCAATACCAAAATTGATAATTGTAATACCTGCTGCGGTGGCGGCCTGCATCGGACGATCCAGCCCATAGACATCCACCTGGTGTTTTTCGGCAAAATCCTTTACATAACCCGAAAAATTTACCAGTAAGATGTATTCCCCGAATTCCGTTAAAGGCATACCTGTATATCGGGGCAACCAGTCTTTGACAATAGCTGCTTTGGACGACTTCTCTATGGCAAAGTTTTCACGCCAAAGCTCGTCCAGTTCAGATTGGGTAATTTTCCGTGGCGAAGATTCATTATTCATAACACTAAATTGTTTTTATCTCTTTTTGTGATCATTGATCACACATGTTTTGGAGAGGGTATCATGCCATCCATTATCAAACAGGAAAGAAAATGGCTCAAAAGGAATGAGTCGGCATAAGGAGCGCAGCGCAGCTTTATTCCAATCCAGCGGATACCCGTCTTGTGTTACTGCGCGTGTTCGGGTAATGTATTTACCAAGTGTCTTGCCATTTAAGCCTCCTTCCATAAAGGTGTAATAAGCAAACATGACAAAGTAAATCAACCCAAACTCCAACACTTCGATTTTTGTGCTTACTTCATCACCTTCCATAAAGAGGCTCTCGAATAAGACCATAGATCCTCCGGCCAACACACGGGCAATAAAAGCATCGATTAAATAATTCACGAACCGCTTGCCGTTGTCAGCCAAATCCAGGATCTCTGGTTCTTCCGGAGCGTCAAAGGGTCGGTCAAGAATTTCGTCAGACATGTCATTCCTGTATTAGAGAAAGCGAAAGTCTGCCAAATCCTGCAATTCAAAGGTAAAATCTTGCATCATGGTATGGAGATATTGCAATTTAGGTGCCGCAATCCTACCTTTTACAGCCAAGAACCAACAGATCGTCTAAGCAGATTTTTTTAAATAACAGCACCAATTACCTTGCCTTGAACTTACCACACTTTTTTTAATATATGAAAAATTTCAGTTGCGTTGCATGGCTCGTTTTGCTCTGCGCTACCACCATGTTTGGCCAGGATCTGCCCTTAACCATCCAGGGATATCAATTCACGCCGGTAAAATCAATGGAGGCTATGCCGGTACAAAACCAGTTTAGATCCAGCACCTGCTGGGTGTATTCTACCAACTCTTTTCTGGAAAGCGAGCTGATCAGAATGGGGAAAAAACCCGTTGATCTGAGTGAAATGTACATTGTGCGCGCCGCATACATCAAAAAAGCAGAAAATTACATTCGTCGCCAGGGTGCTGCCGCATTCAGTCAGGGCGCTGAAAACCACGATGTAATGAACCTTGTTCGCGAATATGGCATTGTACCGCACGCGGTATACAGCGGCATGCCTGCCGGACAAGACAAACCCGTTCATGGCGAAATGGAGGCTGTATTAAAAGGCATAGTAGAAGCCGTGCACAAAATGCCCGACGGCAAACTGAGCAAACAATGGCAATCTGCCTTTACCGGTGCTCTGGATGGTTATATGGGCACACCGCCAGCCAATTTTCATTGGGAAGGAAAAACTTACACGCCACAAACCTACTTCCAAAGCCTGGGCATTAAACCGGATGACTATGTTGCCCTCACCTCTTTCAATCACCACCCATTCTACAAACCTTTTGTGCTGGAAGTGTCCGACAACTGGTCGAACGGCATGTTTTACAACGTTACTATTGACGAGCTGGTACAGGCTGCCGAGCATGCCGTAACCAATGGCTTTACTATTGCCTGGGCCACTGATGTAAGCGAAAAAACCTTTTCAGCCAAAGAAGGTCTGGCCATCATACCTGAAAAAGCATGGGATGACCTGTCGCAAGGAGCCCGGGACTCCCTTTGGAAAGCCCCTGTGAGGGAAAAATGGGTAACACAGGAAGAACGGCAACAGGCATTTGATGAGCTCAGCACTACCGATGATCACGGAATGCACATCACTGGCATGGTAGCAGATCAACTTGGCACCAAGTATTTTACCGTAAAAAACTCATGGGGTACGGTAAAAAAAGAAATGGCCGGGTATATATACGTTTCGGAGGCCTATTTCAGGTATAAGACCATGGCTATTATGGTGCACAAAGAAGCCTTATCTAAAGCATTAAGGCAAAAACTTGGATTGTAGTTCAAAAAAGCCTGCTCAAAAACCTAGTGGTTCAATAACCGCTCTATCTTT
>DLXL01000186.1 GCA_003448025.1 Saprospirales bacterium
GGGTTACTTCTCTTTCTGCATATTTCCATTGACCGCCTGTGGAAGTAGAAACAGTAGTACCATTTACCACGAAAGAACCGTCTTTATGCCAACCTGACACCACATACTTGCCGGCAGGGAGGCTGTTTTTGACCACCGTTCGTGCCGGACTTAGATTAAACCCGACCCTGCCGGATATAAAGTTGCCCGCCGTAGCATCATATCCTCCTCCAGAACCCGGAAAGGACCAACTGCCTTGAAATGTATTGTCAGGTTGCTCAAATGAAGTAAAGGCCACTTCGTTTTCCTCTGCATTAATAATTTTGGCAATTGGTAGTTTATTGTTGTGACTCCAGATATATTGCTGATTGGCAGGGTCATTTTGTTTCCACTGCGATAACAGTCTTCCATGCTGATCGCTGAACCGGAAATTGTATTCCAGCGCATAATTTCCATTCTTCGAAAACACGCCGGAGGTTGACACCGTGGCTTCCGTGAAGTTTGTCATCGGCGTGGCTGGCCGAACCTGGTATACTTCCAGCAGTTTCAGGTTGTTATAATCCGTATTTACTTTATCAAAGCGGAAATAGGTTGCGCCGGTCAAGCGGAATGCACCCCAGCCTGGACGGTTTACCCAGGTGGTTTGCTCAATCGGAATAGCCACCATATTGCGTTTGCGCATAGCCAGGATGGCTTTGCCTTCCGCGTTGGCATTTGCATTTGTTTCATCACAGGCGCCAGAAGTAGGGCATGCAAAGTCTTTGGCGTATTTGTATTTGGTACGGTAGATGGTACCGTCTGCATCTGTAATATCTTCTGTTGTTTTTTGAAGGTGACCGTTGGCGGTAGAATAGGTAATGTCGGTGATTTTTTCCTGATAGGTGAAGTCGGTGTTATAAGTTCGCTCAGTTGTTTTAGTGAGCAAAGCATAGCCGGTGTTTAAGGTATATGGCCTGATTTGATCGGTAATATGCGGATCCCCATCTTTGTCTACATGAACCAACTTCATGGCGTCCATTACTGTATAAAAGTCACCATAACATGAGCCTGTTCTGGCTATACCAATTACATTTGTTGAAAAAGTGGTATAAGTAAATAGTTTTTCCAACAAGAAGTTATCATTGTTATCGTAGTATTCTTCCGTTACCGGCTTGCCTAACAAAGGCTCAAAAGGAGGTGGTGTAAAAGGTGACCCTTCCGGTCTCCACGGCTCGTTTTCATAATCCCCACCAATGTTGTAAGTATACCGTGCCTTCCCATTGTTTGTTTCAGTTACCAAAACAGATTTATAACCAATATGACTCCCCATGGTTGTTTGCATGGGTTTTAAAGGACTTGAAGCAAAAATACTTGTAACATTATCAAGGCTGGATGGACACCCTGGGGTCGTAAATCCATTGTCAAAAATTGCAGTAGAATCTCCTGGTTCGTACCCTGTTTGAGAATTATTGGTATCATATGGATTTTGTAAATTAATTTTTCCCCGGGATAATTTAGCGGTAGAAGCATAGATGGGCATTGTCAATAACTTTCCGGAAGATTGAGTTGGGATGGAACTATCGTGATAATTATAACTTTTAATGATGTCATTCGACGTGGTGCCGTCTTTGGTAGTAATTGTTTTGATGCGGAGTCCGCCAACAAGTTTATTGGTTGGTACCGTTGTTCTGGTCATCGTATAAAATCGATAACTGGTAATTCCACCATTACTAATCAAGCGAATTTTATAGCTTTGACCGGCTACTAGTCCTAATGTGTTTAATTTAAAATAACCAACACCACTTGTTGAAGCAGTCCAGAAAGGAGAGCAGTTAGTACAAGTTCTTATTTCAATAGTGCCACTTCCATTAAAATTACAATTTGAGTTATATGGTTCCCACTTCAATTCCAAACTACCGTTATCTATTTGAGATTGTGTTGGGACAAATGTATAATCACCTGTAATCCATGCGGTACAAGATCCTCCTGTAAGACTTGCCTGACTATGCGTTGTTTCTGTACAAGTTGTATCAGCGCCCCAAAAGGTATGACCTTCATAGTCGAAAGTGGACGATCCACCTGTAGGGAATGTAATCTTTTTTAATGTTCCATTACGCATGGCTGGAAAAGATGGCTCCCTTTTCTGTGTATCATTATTGTTAACACAAGAATTTTGCCAGTTGCCCCCATAGCATCCATTGTTGCAAGATGTTTTTAGATAAGGCCACCCCGGCTCCATGCTGGTGTTATTTTTGGCATTATAGTATCCCCAATGATCCTGGTCAGCACAGGCTCTTCTTGGCATCAGGGTCAAGTCAAAGTACTCAAAACTGTGCGTTTTATTGTTGGACGGGGAACCACAGGCAGATTCTGTGACCGAATCTAAAATCAATCGTTTACAATCAGAATCATCCTCCGGACGGTTGGACAAGGGTAGCGTTCCAGGGGCTGATATATTGTATGAGTAGTTAAAGTCAAACTGTCGGAGACAAGCACTTGTCTTGTCTTTTATTTTTATGGTTTTTAGGGCTTTAGCTTCTGTATTATAGTGTGTAAGGCAACTAAGAGCAACACAATATGTGTATCCACTTAAATCCTCACGTACTGAGTTATCTCCAATGAATTCAACTGATCCACTGGACGAGGATATAGTGGTTAATCGCTTTCCAATTACCCTTGTTTTAAAGGCCTGTCCCAAAGAAATGGTCGGACATGCCGTTGGCCCCGAGATGGTTGTTCCAGAAGAAATATCCCAAAACGCGTATTTTTCTTCTGTATAGGTAAAATTAATCACATCTTTTCGATCAGCGGATTCGATTTTAGACATATACCAGGTGGCTGCCCTTTCCGGTACTGCCGGATCATTCGTTGAGACCGTCTTTTCAACATAGTTATCCATATTCATAGAATCATCAGTTGCCGCAAAGTGGTATCGGACACCTTGAGGGTCAGTCACTATCCAACCACCAAAAAACAAGGTTCCATTCCCATTAATATATTGTACCTCTTCAATTTTAACATCCTGTTGTGGGACGATGTGTATTTTTCTTGTTTTATCAAAGAAGAATTTACCTGAGTATCCACCTATATTAAAGGAGAAAATATCAGGTTCCAAATCCCATCTTCCTGTCTCAACCTCCGTATTTGGCGGCCCATAACCTCTTGTTATGCCATTTCCATAATCTTTATAATAACCATTTGCCTGCAGAAGATTCCCTCGTTCATCTGGGGCTCCCTGAACAGTTCTGGTAATAACCCCCCCAGCATTGAGAGCCCAGCCCAAACCTACCCAACTGGCAGTTTCTTGTACCCTAATACCGGATGCATGGTAACTCAAGCTAATAGGCACAGAAATACTACCCTCCGTAAGGGTATGAATTGGAATTGAAATATCCGGAATACCAGTATGGTAACTAACAGGAATATCTCCATACTTCCCCAATGATGCAGGAGTAGGTGCAACAGGTGCATAATCTTTCAGCAAATTATCCTGGGCTTTAATGGTAAAAAAACAACTTACCAAAAGTATAACGAGGCTAATATGAAGACGCATATTCATGACAATTTATCAATTTTGGGAAATAGTATTTGGAAATGGAATAGGTTAATGCACGATCAGTTTTTGTGTACATAGCGGCACGCCGCCTTTACTGACCGATACGATATATAGTCCTGGAAGCAGGGGCGCCGTTACTGTGGCCAGGCCATTATTGTCGTAGCGCTGCCGGAATACGAGTCGGCCATCCTCTCCAAAAATTTTCAGATCGTAATCGCCTGCCACATCAGAGGCCGGGAAGGTGAGCGTCTGATTCTGTATGTATGGATTAAAAAATCCGCAGGT
>DLXL01000614.1:0-3382 GCA_003448025.1 Saprospirales bacterium
AACAGCGCATAAGCCCAGCTGCCGTACACCAGCAACCAAAGCATCCATTTAGGCTTTTCGGTGCGGTTGGCCAGAGAAAGGGAATACGCGGCATACAGGAAATTACAGGTGCATTGCAGGGAAATGAGCCATTGGGGCAATCCCAACCAAGCGGGCAAGGATGTACGAAAAAGCAATAGAAACAGTCCGGCCGTCAATCCGGCAAAACCATCTATCCAGAGCAGGCGTTGGAGTGTAATTCGCAGGTTCATGGGCTCAAACATAGTTCATTTCTCCAGTACCTTAATCTCCACCCGCTGATTGGCTTTATCGGCCGCTTTGTTCACGGCATTCACCCGTGGTCGACTTTTGCCATATCCCTTGTGGGTAATTTGACCGGGGTTTACCCCGTTATCCGTGAGGTATCGCGCCACCGCACGGGCGCGATTGGCCGAAAGTGCTGCTGCAAAGGCGTCGTTTGGCCGCAGGTTGGTATGGCCTCCCACTTCGATATTTAACGTTGGATGGCGTTTCAAAAAAGAGACCAGCGCATCGAGAGTCCGGTAAGAAGTGGTATCGAGCTGATAATCGTCGGCAGCAAAGAATACATGGCCCAATTCCAGAATGCTGCCCACCCTAAGTTGACTGAGTTCCGGATCACTACCGGCCTCAAAGATTATCTTGTTGGGCGCAGCCGAAGCAGAAGTCGGAGGCATTGCTACAGCGGGTTTTGGCGGTGCAGCCGGTTTCCGTTTGGTGGCTGGCGGTGGTGGCAAGGGATCGAATTCAAACACCAGTTTGGCACTGAAATACGCATGACTGCCATCGAAGGCCAGGCTCACAGCTTCTACAAAGATGGTATTGGTGACGTTGGTGAAAAAGTAATCGGTGACATCGTAGGTGTATACCCGGTTGTAGGTAAAGCCGCTTATGCTCCTGAAGGTAAACCATTTGTCGTACCCGTCCTTTAATGTTCCATCCCGCTTATCTGCGCTGGCGAGGCGCTGATTGATGTATACCCTTGCCACGTCGTCGGCATTTACCTCCAGGGTCACTTTCCGGATGGGATCCGGGCCCAGGGTTACGGTTTTGCGAAAATGATACGCCTCTCCTTCTGTATCAGCAGTTCGGTTGCGCCAAATGGGTTTGGAACCGGGTATGACTTTAGCCAGTGGGTTGTACTCAGCCACTGTAGGCCGGTTCGAACCACCGAACAATGGCATCACCAGCTGCTCGGCTGATAATGGGTATTCATGTACCCGCACGCGGGCGCCACTTATTTCCCAGCTTTCATCAGTAGCGATGATTAACGGGGAGCGGGCTACATTTTGACCGGCAAGCAGGTTGATCATGCCCGTGAGAAAGACGATGAAAAGAAAGCGATTGGAGAGCGGCATGGTTTGAAGGGTTTGAAAGGTTTGAGGGGTTTGAGGGGTTTGAGGAAGCTACGCTCGTGGCTGCCAGGGCCGGTTAAGGGGTGAATAGGATGGATAAACAATAGGTTTTGGAGAAAGTTCGGAAAATTCGGGCTGGTGTATAAACTGAGAGTCTCACTTTGAGTGAGACTCTCAGTTTAAGACCCTCCGCGTCTCTCCGACTCCGTGGTAAAATTCCTCACTCCTCACCCAAAAACGGATAACGATAATCCGTCGGTGGCACCATGTTTTCTTTCATGGTACGCGGCGACAACCAGCGGTAAAGATTGATCATGGAACCGGCTTTGTCGTTGGTTCCAGAGGCTCTGCCGCCGCCAAATGGCTGCTGACCAACCACCGCTCCGGTAGGCTTGTCGTTGATGTAATAGTTGCCCGCTGCATGGCGGAGTTTGTCGTTTGCCAGGGCAAGTGCCGCGCGATCATTGGCAAAAATAGCGCCGGTTAACGCATACGGAGAGGTGCTGTTGGCCACGTCGAGAATATGGCTGAAATCTTTATCCTCGTAGACATAGATGGTAAGTACCGGTCCGAAAATCTCCTCGCACATCGTCACGTACATCGGATCAGACACTTCCAGTACCGTTGGCTCAATGAAATAGCCCTGCGATTTGTCGTAATTTCCACCGGCAATCACCTGCACTTTATCAGATTTCTTAGCCTCTGCGATGTAGGCCGAAATCTTATCGAAGGCTTTTTCATCAATTACTGCATTGATGAAATTCCGGAAATCTTCCGTTGTCCCCATTTTCATGGATTGCAGGTCTTCCTGCAAATATTGTTTCACCTTGCCCCAGATGCTTTTCGGAATGTACGCCCGCGATGCAGCAGAACATTTCTGCCCCTGGAATTCAAACGCGCCGCGACCAAGCGCTACTGCCACAGCTTTAGGATCGGAAGAGTTGTGGGCAATAACGAAGTCTTTGCCTCCCGTTTCACCCACAATGCGCGGGTAGGATTTATAATTAGCAATGTTCTCCCCAATGGTTTTCCAGATGTTTTGGAAAACACCAGTGCTACCCGTAAAGTGAATACCGGCAAAGTCAGGGTGCTTAAACACCACATCTCCCACTGTTTTACCATCCACGTACACCAGATTGATGACACCGGCTGGCAAACCAGCCTCTTCCAAAATCTCCATGATCACAGAAGCGGAATAGATCTGGGATTCGGCAGGCTTCCAAACGGCCACATTGCCCAGCATGGCCGGAGCCGTAGGCAGGTTGCCGGCAATGGCTGTAAAGTTGAAAGGCGTCAGGGCAAACACAAATCCCTCCAGCGGACGCCAGTCGGTGCGATTCCACACCGTACGTGTGCTGAGAGGCTGCTGTTTGTAGATTTCCTGCATGAAATACACGTTGTAACGCCAAAAATCCGCCAGCTCGCAGATGCAGTCGATCTCCGCCTGGAAGGCATTTTTGCTTTGGCACAACATGGTAGCCGCACTCATTTTAGCACGGTACGGACCCGTTAGCAAATCGGCTGCACGCAGAAAAATGGCGGCGCGCTCCTGCCAGGGCATGGCTTCCCAGGCTGGCTTTGCTGCTAGCGCAGCATCAATAGCGGCTTTTACATGTTCTGCATTGCCTTTGGAATAGTGCCCGAGCACGTGCGTGCGCTCGTGTGGCGGACGCATAGCCACCTTGTTGTCGGTGGTTACGTGTTTGCCGCCAATATACATGGGGGCATCCCGTTGTTCGGATTTGGCCTCTGCCAGGGCTTTTTTCAAAGCGGCCTTTTCCGGGGAACCCGGGCCATAATTCCAGATAGGTTCATTGACAGGATGGGGAACGGTGAAAATTGCGTCGGTCATATTTGAATGTGTAAAAAGGGCATTTTTTAATCCCGGGTTGTCCGGTAGCTTATCAAGCGCAAAGGTACAACCACACACCGGGAAACAAGTTGCATTTGAGCGCCTTAGGAAAAGAAATGCAGGTCAAATGTTGAAATGCGGACAAATGACGAAATTT
>DLXL01000614.1:3534-23496 GCA_003448025.1 Saprospirales bacterium
ACGAAATTAGGCAAAGAATGATTTTGTTTAACATTTTTTAATTATAATAATTAAATTGTTAAACAAAATAGGCTTGCCGTCGTTTCATATATATCAACAAACTTAACATTCACTTACCAAGCACAAAAACTATGAAAAAGTTGCTTTTCAGTATGCTCCTTGCCCTCAGCGCTACGCTGGTATTCACCTCTTGTAAAGAAGATGAAGAAAACCTTCCAAAAACCATTGCAGAAACTGCTCAAAACACCAGTAATCTATCCTCATTGGTAGCTGCCCTCAACAGAGCTGGACTGGTAGACGCCCTTAATGGTGATGGTCCGCTCACCGTATTCGCACCAACCAACGAAGCATTCAGTGCATTTCTGTCTGCTAATGGATTTGCTAACCTGGAGGCTGTTCCAGTTAATGTATTACAACAGGTTTTGTTGAACCATGTTGTAGGAGGCGAAATCCGCGCAGCCAATGTACCTGCAGAGGGTTATGTAAAGACGCTCGCTACCTTCGGCAACACTACAAGTAACCTCAGTATTCTGGCTCAAAAAAATGCTTCAGGCGTTAGCATCAACAAAGATGTAAAAGTTACTTCTGCCGATATTTTGGCTTCCAATGGTGTGATTCACGTGGTTGATAAAGTGATTGGTCTGCCAACGGTGGTAAACCATGCCCTGAACAACGACAATTTCAGTATCCTGGTAGCTGCCTTGACTCGTCCGGGTCTGGGAGTAGACTATGTAGATATTCTTTCAGGCGCTGGTCCTTTCACGGTTTTTGCACCAACCAATGCAGCTTTCGCAGCACTTCTTACCGAACTTAACCTGACAAGCTTAGATCAGGTTGACAACGCAACCCTTAATGCGGTACTGCAATACCACGTAGTTAACGGCGCCAATGTATTGGCCGGTCAATTGACCAATGGTCAGGAAGTAACCACTTTCGGAGGTGGTAAATTTTCCATCAACCTGACTGGTGGCGCTAAAATTGTTGATGCCCGTAACCGTACCACCAACATCATCATTACTGATGTACAGGGTTCTAACGGTGTGGTACACGCTATTGACCGCGTGATCCTCCCATAAGACTGTTTATTGCACGCTACAACATGAATGGCCCACAGATTTGATGAATCTGTGGGCCATTTGTTTTTCTACCATTCAACTGGATCTTTTTTCATCCTGGAATAGTAATTTCCTTTGGAATAAACGGGGTGGCGTCTGCACCGCCGACGATGATTTCCCTGACAATGGTACTACTTATATGAGAATATTCGGGCTGTGCGATCAAGAAGACCGTTTCAATGCCACCTCCTACGATATGGTTCAGTTGGGAAATTGTTTTTTCGTAATCAAAATCAGAGGCATTTCGCAGACCTCTCAACAAATATCGGGCGCCAATGCGTTGACAATAATGCGCCGTCAGATTTTGAAAGGAATCCACTTTTATTCGGGGCTCCTTTTGAAACACCTGATACAACCATTCCAGCCGCTGCTCCAATGGAAAGAGGTATTTTTTTGTACTGTTGATACCTACCGCCACAATTATTTCGTCGAATAATGGGAGTGCTCTTTTTACCAGATCCACATGTCCAATAGTAATCGGATCGAAGGATCCGGGGAAAACGGCGATCTTTTTTTCCATAGAATGCTTGTTTTGGGTTGTTCAGGCGAATCAGGTAGTATTTAGGGGGGCTAAGGTGAGAAAAAGATGGATACTGCACATGAAAATTGCATGAAAACCAAGGGTTAAAAAAGTTGACAGAACTATTTTACTTGGTAAATTTGCCCTGAATTTATTCACCACACTTAAAACAACCTACATTTACAATGAAAAAACTCTTATTTGCCCTTGCCGTAGTAATATGCTGCGTATTCACGGCTCAAGGCCAAAGCACTTACAAAACATCCGTTGGTCTACGGTTTGGGTACCCGCTTTCAGTCAGTTTGAAACACTTTTTGAATGAAAAAAACGCCTTGGAAGGTTTTATTGGGTATCGTCGTTGGAGTGTTTATGCTTCAGACTTCCGCGTTGGTGGACTCTTTTTAGTACACAACCCAATCACATCAGTAGAAGGTTTGCAATGGTATTATGGTGGTGGTGCTACAGCCATTTTTTGGAACTATGATGACCTCTTTTATGCTAACGATGACTATGGCAGCTTAAATGTTGGCATTATGGGCGCAATAGGTCTGGACTACAAATTTGCCGACTTACCACTTTACCTCTCTGTTGACTGGGTACCAACCTTTGTTATTGGCCGAGGTGCCTATGACGGGTTCCGGGCAGATGCTGGCGCTTTGAGCGCTCGCTACACGCTCAAATAGTCATTCAGTACAGGTACAAAAAAAGCCCGGCAGTAATCACTGTCGGGCTTTTTTTGTGCGTATCCGGAAATTTTATTCATACCGGGCAAAATCTTCTTCAGACATATCTGTTACCTGCTCCTTTTCCATTCTACGATTGCGCCACCACCAGTAGCCGATACAGCCAACGAGCAGATAAGGAATCGACAGCATATACAAGATACCGTTGTTCAGCCCTTTAGGATCTCCCCCACCCTGCCTTAAATTGGCCTCAGCAGCACCCTTACACATAGCACATTGTGCGTGAGCATCCAGGGGCAGAAAAAACGCCAACAAAAGAACCAAAACGATGTAAAAAAGACTGTTTTTCATAACGAGCTATTTTCTTGTTACAAAATTAAGACTTGTAAGGTTAAAACCTAATAATAAGGTTTGAGCATCAGGTAGCAAATTGGGCCGGTAATGGCTACGTACAACCATAGCGGGAACACCCACCTGGCCATTTTTTTATGCCTTTCAAACTGGTTTGTATACGCTCGGGTGAATGTAAACAGCACAAAAGGCAGAATAACTGCCGCAAGAATAACGTGGGTGATTAAGAGAAAGAAATAAATCATCCTCATAGTTCCTTCACCACCATACTTCGTTTCAGGGGTAGTGAAGTGATACAACACATAAGACAGCAGGAATAAAGCGGAAGTGGCCATAGCCAGGTAAATGGCTTTTCTGTGTTGTTCTACCCTGCCGTTTTTGATGTGCCAGAAAGCAATCAACAGAATAATCGCCGTTACAGCATTCAATGACGCATGAAATGGGGGCAGAAAACGGAAGTCTACACCCAGATCAAATTTATACTGCCGCATTAAGCCAACCAATAACAGTACAGCTGCTGATACTACATAAGCCCATTTATTGAGCTTTTTCTCCAAGGCAATGTTTGGTGTCATGAAATATACTATTTACTTTACAGGTAGCATGATAGCAATTTGTTGCACCATACGTTCCACCTGTTTTTCATCAAGAGCATTGTAAAAGCATCGAATTTGACCGGTTGCATCAGCTAATGCGTATACACGTTTATGTTCTTTGGCTTTCCTGTCCAGAACAAACTTTTCATAACCATTGTTCAGGATGGTCCCCCATGAACCGAGCCCACCGGTTTGAACCCAGGTAGCATAATCAATACTTGGAATTTTCTGAATCTCTGACCTGAACTCAGCCGTACCACCTTCGTAAACCATGACGATTTTGAAAAATGGTCTTGGCGTTCCGTCGCTCATTTTACCAAACTGATCATACAGCCTTTTATTGGTGTCCAAGATTTGTTTGTTCTCCTCGGTAAGATCAGGATCAGCTCCAAAATTATGGATAACACATACACTTTCTGCCAATTGGTTCTCTTTGGTGCCATCCGGATAAATGATGTAAGCGCCGCGTATCTGGCCGAAGGAACCAAGTTCAGCGAGTGCATCTTTGCGCCATTCCAAGCCATTTTTAAGGTATATCCAGGAGATCGCAGGAAATACACCCAATACAACTACCATGGCAATTGCCAACAATATTTTTCTGCTCTTTGAAGGCGGCTTAGGTTGTTTTTGTTCACTCATGTTTTAATAAAGACTCCGATTTAGTGAATCAATTGTTGATTTTTCCGTTAAACAAAAAAGGCGTGGAGTTGTTCCGCGCCTTTTTTGTTTTATCCCCTCATGGTACCGTCTAACCAATAACCTGTTGGTTTGGCGGAAGGCGCAGGTTGGACCACTTCCTGGTTCTTTTGTTTGATTTGTTCTCTGGCAGCGCCCCAGCGCCCACCTTCCTGGAAAAAGGCAATGATTGCCCAAACCAGCAAAAGCATAGGTAACAATACACTGAGCACAAGGCCTTTCACTTCGTGCGACATGTGCATAAAAAAGAACACAATGAAATAGGCCTTGTATAAACTGGCGCCGATCATAGCCAGCATATAGATAGCCTGGCCGATGCCACCATCCTTTCCAAAGGTAATACTGGGAACGATATGTCCTTTAGCAAACAATGCGAATACTACTTCTACAATAGTAATGATACCCAGAAGCTTCAGTCCGTAGAATACAAGTTTCTTCTGGTCTTCGTATGATTGATGTGCAGCCATGGCTGAGTTGTTTAAATCTTTGAATGAATCAAGTTATTGATTTGAACCGTCGTGTCTGAGAACAGGAGACGACACAAATGATTGCTGACAAGTGCTGGAATATTACAGAAGGTAGAACACCAGGAACACGAATACCCAAACCAAGTCTACAAAGTGCCAGTAAAGGCCAATCTTTTCTACCATTTCATAACCATTTTTGCGGGAGGCATACAATCCGCTCATCGCATTGATCATAATAATAGTAAGGAAAGCCACACCGGAGAATACGTGAAAACCGTGGAAACCGGTAATGAAGAAAAACAGTGCTCCGAATGCTTTTGGACCTTCTTCTACCTGTACTGTTTGTCCGGCGTAAGCGCCTGATGTATACCGCACGTATTTTTTCTCCAACTCAACCTTACCATCATGTTCGTGGCCGTGGAGCAAGTAGGATTGATCCTTTTTAACATTTACAGGTGCGCCATTCTCCATAATTTCCTTGCCACTGGCATCAACCATTACACCGTCTGCAATGTAACGTCCGAATGGGTTGCGGTTTACAGAAACATTTTCATATTTGATCAGAACGGTCCATTCGTATGCCTGGCTTCCAAGGAAAGTAGCGCCACCCAGGATTGTCAGGAACATCCAAAACACAACACCACGTTTGTTTTCGCGGTGCCCTTCCTGTACGGCACGAACCATCGTCACAGAACTGAAGATCAGGACGAAAGTCATGAATGTTACGAACACCAAAGGCCAGTGGGCTTTTACAAATGGGAAAGAAGCAAACACAAAATCCGGTTCCGGCCAGGTAGGCATACTGAAACGGATTGCGCCGTAAGCAATCAAAAAGCCTGCAAAGGTGAATGCGTCAGACACGAGGAAATACCACATCATCAGCTTGCCATAGCTGGCTTTCATCGGCTCTTTCCCACCGTCCCACAGATTCCCGTCCGGGCCGTGCTCATGTGTCTCGTGTGCGTGTGAAACAGAAGTTTCTGCCATGATAGTCAATAAGTTATTAGATCAAGATTGAGGAACAAAGCAAAAAAAACTGCCTTATCCACTGTCCGAATTGTTAAGATTGAAGCATGAAGAACACCATGAGATAAACCCAGAGAATGTCCACAAAATGCCAGTACTGTACCACCAAATCAAAACGTTGTTTCCGGCGAAGCGTTGGCTTAAACGGCAAAATGAATGCGTGTGTAAGTGCAACCGTCAATGCTCCGATTCCACCCAACACGTGAGCGGCATGAAGCCCGGAAATAACATAAATGAATGAACTGGATGGATTTACGGTAAAGGTTGCGCCCATATTATTAAGCGCTTCCCAACCCACATATTGCATCACCACAAAAGCCAAACCCAACACAAAAGTTGCTATCAACATCCCCTTATACTGCTGCTCTTTCCCTTGTTTAAATCCAGAAAATGCCAAATGAATGGTCACACTACTAAGCAAGATAATCACAGTACTGACCATAAAGACATCCGGCAACTTGAATTCAAGCCAGTTTCCGGCTGCTCTTCTCACCACATAAGCACTTGTGAAAGCCCCGAACATCATGATGATGGATCCGATGGCCACCCACAATGCCAATTTATGCGGATGTATTTTGCTTTGGTTATATTCTTGCCTTAACGCGGCCATGTTCAAATAATTAAAGGAAACCCTTTCTTTCCAGATTGATTCCCAGGTTAACGTGGATGCAAACTCAAAAAAGTTTGTCCAGCAAAATCACGATCAAAGAAAGCGGCAAATGCAGAAATGAAACAAACATCTGCTTTCTCGCTGCTCCTCTTTCACAGGTTTTGTACAACTTCCAGCACTGTATGGCCCAATAAATATTAAGCACTATAAGTACCAGACTCGCCCATAAACCAACATAACCCAAAACATAACTCAAGGTCGCACTTCCAACCATCAACAGGCAAAATATAAAGGATAAAAAACCAGTAGTTTGATCCTTTTCCCCATTTTTGGATGGAAGGAGATAAAATCCAGCCTTCTTATAATCTTCATCCGCCAGCCAGGCCACTGCCCAGAAATGCGGAAATTGCCAAAGAAACTGAAGCGCAAATAACATCCAGGCAGTTGGTGAAATATACCCTTCATAAGCTACACACCCAATAATCAGAGGTAACGCTCCCGGTATTGCCCCAACAGCAACTGATAAGGATGTGGAACGCTTCATCGGAGTATATACAAAAGCATAACTGATCAAGGATAACGTTCCCAGGAATCCGGTTAGCGGATTGAAAACCGATAATATCGTAATTCCAAATAACGCCATCACCCCTGCCAGTAATACTGCTGTACTCACACTCATTCTGCCTGTAACCACCGGCCGGTTTGCCGTTCGGGGCATCAACCGGTCGAAATCACGCTCAAGTACCTGATTTAGCGCGTTAGCAGAGCCTGTTACCAGAAACCCACCAACTGCGAGTAATAACATTGCCCCCCAATTCACTTCACCATTGGTAACAATGGCATACGACATTACAGCTGAGAAAAGAACCAGTAACGTCAACTTAAATTTGACCAACAAGCCGAAATCTGTAACCGCCTGCCTGGTACCCTCCAAAACTGAAATCTGTTTAACGTCGTTGCGCTGCATTCCCATTGATGTATCGGACTAACAAGCCCGGTTGTTGTGATTCAATGCTATTTACCAGGTTTTTCGTTTGTTCTGATTGATCAGTGGCCTTCCCCATGATCATGCTCGCCATCCTTCAATGGAATATACTGCGGAATGAACTCTTCACCGCCTTTTCCATAATCATATGCCCAACGCTGAACGGTTGGAATTTTACCAGGCCAGTTACCATGACCCGGCTTAATAGGAGTAGTCCACTCCAGAGAGTTTGCTCCCCATGGATTTTTTACAGTAAGTTTCTTGCCACTGAAAATAGAGTAGAAGAAATTCACGATAAATACGATTTGGAGGAAGAACACCATGATAGCTGCCACCGTGATGAAACGGTTCAAATCTTCGAAGTGGCGGAACGCATCGAAGGATGCTCCACCATCATAATAACGACGGGGAACCCCAGCCATTCCAGTGTAGTGCATTGGCCAGAAAATAGCATAAGCTCCAACCAGTGTTCCCCAGAAGTGGATCTTACCCATTGTTTCATTCATGTACCGGCTAAACATTTTAGGGAACCAGTGATAAACACCAGCAAACATGCCAAAGAAAGCCGCGATACCCATTACAATGTGGAAGTGAGCCACAACGAAGTACGTATCATGCAATGCGATGTCAATAGCTGAGTTACCCAGGAAAATACCAGTCAAACCACCGGAAATAAACATGGAAACAAAACCAACCCCAAACAAACTGGCTGAAGTAAACCGGAAGTTGGAGCCATAGATGGTACCTATCCAGTTGAACACTTTTACTGCAGAAGGTACCGCAATAATAAGTGTGAAAATCACAAAGAAATTGGAGATAAATGGATTCACCCCTGCCATGAACATGTGGTGCGCCCAAACAATAAAGGCAAGGAAACCAATAGCCAGAATGGAATATACCATGGCAGTGTATCCAAAGATCGGCTTGCGTGCGTGAACTGACAAAACTTCCGACACAATACCCATTGCAGGAAGAATGATGATATACACTTCAGGGTGTCCAAGGAACCAGAAAAGGTGCTGGAACAGAATCGGGCTACCACCAATGCGATCCAGGATTTCACCACCCACCACAATCTCGCTCAGATAGAAAGAAGTGCCAAGGCTGCGGTCAAACATAAGGAGCAATACCCCAGACAATAAAACCGGGAAAGATAATACGCCCAGGATAGCTGTCACAAAAATAGCCCACATCGGCAGCGGCATGCGCCAGAGGCTCATTCCTTTAGTCCGAAGATTCAAAATGGTAGTAATGTAGTTGATACCACCTAACAAAGAGGAAACTACAAACAACGCCATCGACACAATCCACATCGTCATACCTGCTGCTGAACCATCAGAAGCCTGAGGCAAAGCACTCAAAGGAGGATATGCTGTCCATCCACCGGAGAATGGACCTGTGCTCAGGAATAGTGAGATGAACATCACTACACCAGCCAGGAAGAAGAACCAGTAAGAAAGTGCATTGAGCAGTGGAGATGCCATATCACGGGCACCTATTTGCAACGGAATTAACAAGTTGGCAAACGTACCACTCAAACCGGCTGTCAATACGAAGAACACCAGAATAGTTCCGTGCATCGTCACCAATGCATAGTAAAATTCAGGATCCAGTTTGCCAATTCCTGCGTCATTCACCATAATCCATTTTCCCAGAATTGGACGAAGCCAGGCCAAATCAGCCTCAGGAAAGCCCAATTGCAAACGGAAAATAATAGACATTGCCGCACCAATAAAAGCCCAGAAAATACCGGTAATCAAAAACTGGCGGCCGATGATCTTGTGGTCGGTGCTGAAAATGTATGTGGTAAGGAAATTAGACTGAAACTTATCACCATGATGATGCTCATGGAAATGGTCATCATAACCAAGTTCATGGGTGAGCTTATCTTCCAAAGTTTCAGCGGCTGTATTGACGTGTGCCATGTCTTACAAGTTTATGTAGTCAATTTTACAAATTTGGTTCTAGCAGGGACTTCAGGTGCTTAGCTCTTATTTTTAGTTCAAAATAGTGAACTCGGTACGTCTGTTCTTGGCCATATTCTCTGGCGAATCATTTGGTACAAGCGGTTTGGTATCACCATATCCACGAGGTTTCAAACGACCGGCAGAGATCCCGCGATCTGCAAGGTATTTCGCTACTGCGGCTGCACGTGAAGATGATAAGGCCAGGTTAGCAGCCGGCTCACCATTGTTATCTGTGTGTCCGGAAATTTCGATGCTGATATTCGGGAATGCATTCAATCCGGTTACCAGATTATCCAGCTCATATTTACTGGTAGAAGTCAACGTAGCTGAACCAGATTCAAAACTGATGTGATTCAAAGAAAGTGTTTTATCCGCTGAAGTAGTAGATTCAACTGCTTTCTTGATGTTTTCGCCAAACTCTTTGGCACGTTCACGAATTTCAACATCCAGTACCTTGTCCTTATTTGGATCGTCGGCCTTTCCACGAATCTCCGTCAGATAGAACGATTTTTGTTGTTTCAACCAGGCGTCATATTCTTCCTGGGTAACTATTTTTAAAACCCGGCGCATAGAATAGTGCCCCTTTCCGCAAAGCTCAGCGCATGCCAGTTCATAATCGAACTTTTCCCAGCGCTTCGGACCGGTTGGATCTGCAGGATCGAACGGCTCATTGTATTCCGGGTATTTCCGAAGTTCGTTACGGTATTCTGAGGTGGTTTTGCTTGGCGTAAAGACGAAGTACGTTGGAAGCCCAGGGATAGCATCCATCTTCACCCGATGTTGTGGAAGGTAAAAATTGTGGAGTACATCTTTTGCCAGGATACGTACGCGCACTTTTTTTCCTACAGGTAAATACAACTCCTGACCAGGGATAATATCATCCCAGGTTTTAGGGTCGGTAAAATCAACACCTAATGTATTGGCGCCAGTGGTTAGTTTATAATCGCGGGCACCAATCTTACCATCAGCACCAGGATAACGAAGAGTCCAGCCGAATTGCTGGGCTGTTGCTTCGATTTCCATATATTCTTCGCCTTCCTTAACGTCGGCCATTACCGTATTCCATGCGTTCAAACCACGTACCACCAGTATGGTCATTACAACAGCCGGGATGGCAGTCCACCAAATTTCCAAACGGTTATCGTGTGGAATAAACATAGCCTTACGACCTTCCTGATAACGGTATTTATATACAAAAAAGAATAATGCGATGTGGGTTAACACAAACACAATACCGGTGATCACAAGGGTAATGAAGAATATATTATCCAAAAGCAATCCATGCTCTGAAGCCGATTCATGAGGGCCATATCCCAACATGACATTTTTAAAGTCCCAGGCAGAATAAATAACGCCGAACAGGAAAACAACCAAAAAAACCAGCGAAAGCCAGCCATTCCATTTGCTGTTATCGCGCAAAACCTGCTGCTCGCCTTTAATGACGTTAGTCAGTTCGTAAACCTTCCCGATTTGTACCAGTACTACGGTAATCAGGATGATGCAGAGTAATACAATTAGCGAAGTCATTGCTGTATTTTATGATGTAGTGCGGACTGTACCGCATTCCGATTTTCAATTAAAAATAGCAGGGTCAAAGCCCAAAAAATCAGTGATGTGCATGCCCCCCTTCTTCACTTTCGATCAAAGCACCAGTGTCGTGGTGCAAACTTTCTTCCAGGAACGGATCCTTCAATGGAACAAGCGAAACCTTGGATAGTTGATTGAAGAAAAAGAAAAGGAACAAGGAAACAAAACCGATTAAGATACCGATTTCTTCAAGCCCCGGGAGCGTGTATCCCAGTTTAAATGCTTTGGATTCATCAACAGCATGATGTCCATCTCCACCATGGCCATCGCCATGATCCCCAGCTGCTGCTTCCGCTGCAACCGGATGAGCCTCCTCATGCTTGCCTGCATCCGCAACGTGTGCATCTGCAGTAGTATCTGCTGCATGTCCTTCACCGGCATGCGCATCTGCGGCATGTTCGGCAGGAGCAACAGGATTTTCCTCTTTGGCAGGTGCAGCCGGAGCTTCCTGTTTAGCAGGCGCTACGCTGCTATGGCTGTCGCCATGCTTACCCTCAGCCAATTCCAATGCTTCATGTGCTGAAATACGAGCGCCTGGCTTGATCATGTAGAAGTAATCCCACCAGTGTCCGAAGAAAACGATCAATGCAACAAAGAACATGGTACCGAACTTACGCTTGGTATCATTGCGCATCAGGATGAGGAAAGGTGTAACAAAATTCAACAACAAATTGCCCCAGAACAACACCGGATAG
Source organism: Saprospirales bacterium (assembly GCA_003448025.1). Taxonomy (GTDB): domain Bacteria; phylum Bacteroidota; class Bacteroidia; order Chitinophagales; family Saprospiraceae; genus M3007. The sequence continues at coordinate 14,833 of DLXL01000614.1, forward strand.
TGCGTCATGCGCTCATTGAAGTAAATAGTTTCTTCACCGTTATTGGCATACCAGATCAGCATAAACTGGTCAAACCAGAGATAGGTCCAGAACACGGAAATACCGAAGAGGAATTTGCCAATATCATGGAGGTGATTTTGTGTAACATACTCCAGGTAACCCAGGGATTTCAAATAGATGATCAGCATTACCGTCATGGAGATAGCGCCCAACCACATGGAAACCATAGAATACCAGGCAAACATGGTGCTGTACCAATGGGAGTCAATAGACATCACTGACTGCCAAAGGAACACCGTGCTCAGGAAACCGCCCAATGGGAGGAAAGATGCTGCCCATTTGCGCTGAATGCGATAGTACTTGAATTCACTGGTTTCCATAGTATCCTGGTCAACAGAAGCCTGGCGAAGATTCTTTGCCCAGAAGTACCATATAGCCAGAAAGCCGATTGTACCCACTGTAAACCAAATAGGGTTCAGGAAGCTTTTTTTACCGGCCAGAATGCGGTCATAGTGCGGCGCTTCAGGATCGGTAAGGTTCAGATCGGTACTGTTCCAGTGGTACAGGTGATGGAAATGTCCCCAAACACCCAATACAATGACACCCATCAGGATGATACCAACCCACATGAACTGACTCATGGCTTCCCAAACACGCTTTACCACAGAGTTCCATCCTGCAAATGCCGTAATCTGGAAAGAAAGAAAGAACATGGACATGAAAGCAATCCCCGTAAAGAATACGGAGTTATGCAACCAGTTGGTCCAAAAACGGGTGTGGTATGGATCGTCGTTGAAAAAAGTAAGTCCAAGACACACCGCACCCAGTACCATGCCGGCAATGAGAAGCGTTTTGGTCTTATTTTGAAATACAAATTGCGTATTCAGGTTCATATCGCAAGGTCGGACTGGCCGAATTTTATTCGTGTAAATTGGTTCTTCAGCGTTTTGGCTTACATATTTAATTACTTGCCAGGGGCTGCTGGTGGTGGAGCCGGAGCAGCTACCGCACTTCGGCCCGGGCCGGAGGCAGTTCCTTTTGCAGGTTTTTCTATATTGCTCAAGGTGTTAGCCTTTTCACTGTACTCCAGGTTCTTGGCCTTCGCCTGAAGAGACCGGATATAGTGCATTACTTGCCAGCGCTCCTCGAAAGAAAGTTTATCGGTATAACCACCCATTACATTTTTACCATAAACCATGGCAAAATAGTAGCGTCCATTACCGGCAGCGATCATATCGTCACCAATAAGGTTTTTAGGAGCGGCAGGGTATTTCGCATCCGGAACAGTTACCAATACTCCCTGGCCATCACCTTTAGCTCCATGACATACACCACAATAAATATCGTACAAAGGTTTGGCGCGATCCAGGCCTTCCTTAGTGATTGGGAACGGATTGTTCACCATTTCCTTTTCACAACGCAAACGGTCTTCTTCCGTGTTAGCGTAATAGAATGGTGCGGCTCCATTTACCGGAGCAGCAATAGCATTGGAAGCGTTTTTCCCACGTACCACATCAAGAGCTGAGGCATCAGTGTGGTATACGGCAGTATAGCCGCGAGGCACAGTACCATTCACAATATTGCGGGGCTGGGACAGTTGAGCTTTGCTGTAAGCCTGACCAACTTCTGAGCTTTCCCAGTGGTTCCAGTGATAAGCACTGTATTGGTTGGCTTCATAGCCAACTGCATGGTACATGTCGGGCATATATTCATGCCCGGTTTTGTTCTTTCCTGCAGGAGAACAAAGAGAAAACAACCATGCAAACACAGCCACTCCGAGAATCGCGCCAATTGCGTATTTCATAATTTAGTTGATTCGTTGATTTGTGGATTCAGAAGAAAGCGATTAACAAACAGCCCCTTCTGAGAACAGGATCATCAGATCGTTTTTACATTCACCTCTTCGGCATGCGTATTTTGGAAAAAGCCTTTCAATTGATCTACTGAACTGTCCGATGCGTTGGTAACATCAAAGGCTATGCAAAATTTGTCATCCGTGATTCGGTTATCCAGGGTTTTTGCTTTAACGCCAGGCCACATACCGCAAATGGTATAAAAGGTAATGGTCATGCCCCATGCCGCAAAAAGTACCGTCATTTCAAAGGTGATCGGAATGAAAGCCGGCACAGACCAATATGGCTTACCACCATACATCGTAGGCCAATCGCTCACAAAAATCCAGGTCATAGCCAGAAACCCGAACAAGGCGCCGGTTGCACCATAAATAAAGCCGAGGTAGTGCAAGCGGCTTTCTTTCAGACCCAAAAGCGGATCCAGGCCGTGGACTGGAAATGGCGTAAATACGTCCATGATATCCAGGTGCGCAGCATTTGCAGCTTTTACTGCACCCTTCAAAACCTCTTCATCGTTGTAAAGCCCGTATAGAACTTTTGTATTTTCAGCAGCCATTTATTCTGAATGATAAATGATGAAACTTGAGTGTTAGTTAATTGGAGAACGCATCAATGGTGGTGAGTTTTCTCGCCATGTCCATGTTTAGCATTCGGGCCGATATATTGGTCGCCTGCTACTTTAAGTATTGATTTAACCTCTGCAATAGCTACAACTGGTGCAACGCGGCAGAAAATCAGATAACAGAAGAAGAATAAACCAATCGTTCCGGTGAAAATCGCAATCTCTACCCACGTTGGGCGGTAGTAGCTCCAGGAAGAAGGGAGGAAATCACGTGCCAATGTAGTGGCAATGATCACGAATCGTTCGAACCACATACCGATGTTGATGATGATCGACAAGAAGAAGGTCCACCAGATACTCCGGCGTATGCTTCTTGCCCAGAATACTTGCGGCGCAACTACGTTGCAGAACATCATGCCGAAGTAAGACCACCAGTAAATACCAAATACACGGTTATAGAAAGCAAACTGCTCATAAATATACCCGGAATACCAGGCTATGAACAACTCTGTAAGATAGGCAACACCTACAATGGTACCTGTCAATACAATCACCTTGTTCATAGATTCAATGTGATTGATCGTTATGTACTGTTCGAGCCTCAACACTTTACGGGTAATGACCATCAGCGTTTGCACCATGGCGAAACCCGAGAAGATAGCACCCGCTACAAAGTATGGAGGGAAAATGGTGGTGTGCCAGCCTGGAACTACAGAGGTAGCAAAGTCGAAGGATACAATAGTGTGTACGGAAAGTACAAGCGGTGTGGAAATACCGGCTAAAACCAGAGAAAGTGCTTCCCAACGCTGCCAGTGCTTAGCACTACCAGTCCAACCAAAAGAAAATGTCTCATACATTTTCTTCCTGAACCCTTTGGCACGATCCCGAACCGTAGCCAAGTCAGGCACCAGACCGGTATACCAGAAGAGCAGGGAAACCGAGAAATAGGTTGAGATCGCAAAAACGTCCCAAAGAAGCGGTGAGTTGAAGTTCGTCCACAATGGACCACGGGTATTAGGGAAAGGCATGATGAAAAATGCCAACCATACACGCCCCATGTGGAATATGGGGAACTGCCCTGCGCAAATAACCGCAAAAATGGTCATCGCCTCTGCTGCGCGGTTTACACCGGTACGCCAGCGCTGGCGGAAGAGTAAAAGAATGGCCGAGATCAGCGTACCGGCGTGGCCGATACCGATCCACCAAACGAAGTTGGTGATATCCCATGCCCAGTTAATAGAGCGATTTGCCCCCCATTCACCGATACCTTTCCACACCGTCCAAACGATGGCGAAAACGTATAATCCGAGGAACACCGTTGACAAAGAGAAGGCAATAATCCACTCTCTGCTTGGGGATTTCTCTGTTGGGCTACACAAATCCTCCGTAATGTTATGGTAGGATTTATTCCCTTCAATCAATATGTGCCGAACGGCCGCTACTGGTTGAGACATAATTATTTTGTTTATGGGGTTGATGGGGTTGATAAGGTTTAAATTTTAAACCCAACAACTTAATCAACCTTAATCAACTATCAGGAAAAGAGTTCTTCGTTTGCGTTGTGAATCTTGGCAGAGTATTGAACACCCGGACGTACGTTGATTTCTTCAAGTACTTTATACGCAAGTGCTCCTGCTGCTTTATTCGCCTGGCTGACTTCGCTATTTGGATTATTCAAATCACCAAATACAATGGCGCCGGTTGGGCATGCCGTCTGGCAGGCAGTACGCACATCGTTATCCATAATAGCCCGGCCCTCCCGTTTTGCGGTCAATTTGCCTTCCTGAATACGCTGTACACAGAAAGAACATTTTTCAATGACACCACGTGTACGAACCGTAACATCAGGGTTCAATACCATCCGTACAAGATTATCGGCATAGTATGGCTTGTCTTCGCCTTCTACATGGAATACACGCTCTTCATTAGATGGCCACAAATCTGCAGTGGTGTAGTCCAGCCAGTTGAAACGACGTACTTTGTAAGGGCAGTTATTGGCGCAGTAACGGGTACCAATGCAACGATTATAAGCCATTTGGTTCAGGCCTTCCATGGAGTGGTTTGTTGCGTTTACCGGACAAACATTCTCACAAGGAGCATTATCGCAGTGCTGGCACATCATCGGCTGATAAACCACTTTCGGGTTCTCCAGGTCGCCATAGAAGTAGCGGTCAATACGCAACCAAGTCATTTCGTGGTGACGGGCTACTTCTTTTTTACCCACAACAGGTACGTTGTTCTCGCTAACACAGGCCACCTGACAAGCGCCACAGCCAATGCAAGAGTTGAGATCCACGTACATGCCCCATTTCAAACCAGTTCCAAAGTATTCTACATTGTCCGGATAAAGGGTCTGTGAGTTAAGGTGCTCTGCTTCGTGGTGGAACGCTTCAAGTTTGTTCTCCAGCTTTTGCAGATCCTTAATATTTGTCTGGAAAATGATAGAACGATCCGTCAAAGAGCCCTGGAAGCCTTTATAGCCCAGTGTCTTTTCGTCGGCGTTAATCACTTTGCCTTCTTCTTTACCCATGGCTTTAACACCCATTGTATGGTGATGCTGCACACAAGCAAAGTCTTTATCTTTTCCACCGGTAGGTTTTACTACTACATCGGCAGCATAATACTGCGTTAGACCGTTATCCTGTTTGAGACAAGGATTTACGTTTACACCATATCCAACACCGCAACCACCGGCAGTACGACCACCACCCAGGGCAATAGACACTGTTCCTGCGGCCTGGCCAAAGTTGCGCACAACCGCGCAGGTAAATTTCTGGCCATTTACTTCAACTTCTACCTCATCACCATCAACCAGGCCTTTCCAGCCGTCGATGTTGTTTACGCCATCCCATTCGAGTGGAATGCTGAGGTAGTTGCCCCATACCGTACGGGTAACCGGATCCGGCATTTCCTGCAACCAGGGGTTATGTGCATACTGACCACCACCAATGTTCACCGTTTCGTAGAAGGAAACCTCAACTTCAGAGGAAGAAGGCTTGGAGACAGCATTCACATCAACAGAAACAGTGGTGTCAAATACCGCTGTAATGGGCTGAACAGGAATGGCATATACACCATCGTGCAGGCTCATTTCCCAGAAAGCATCCTTTGTAAGGTATTTAGACTGACCGGCTCCAAGGTTGTTTTGCCAGTTTTCTTTTACGTATTCGTAGTAAGGCTGTTCGGAATCTGCCTTAAGTGCTGCACTATCAGCCCATACCAACAAGGAATGCTCGGCCTGACGGGTAGCAAACAACGGTGCAATAGTAGGCTGGATCAGGCTCAACTGACCTACCTGAGGCAAAGCATCTCCCCAAGACTCAAGGTAGTGATGCGCTGGTGCCGCATGGGTACAAAGCAGCGTCGTTTCGTCCATATTGGTATTCAGGGAGACCCTGGTGCCAACTTTTGCGAATGCTGTATTGAATGCCGCGGAATTTGGAAGATCCCAGGAAGGATTTGCTCCCCATACGATCACCATAGACACCTGACCGCCATTCATTTCTTCGATCAATTTGCCAACCTGGCGCTCATCGCCGGAACGTCCGAAGTATTGCGCTCCAAAGTCTACCGTATTGTTAAGGTTACCCAGAAGGTCGTTGATACGATTCACCAGGATCTGCTCAGCTACATTATTGGAGCCAGAAACAACGATAGATTTCCCGCGAGCGGCCTGGAGATCCTTCGCCATTTTTTTGATAGCGCCAGCAGCTTTATCGTTCAATTTTGGTCCGCCACCGTTACCGGAAAGCTCACCGTAAAGGGAAGCGATCGCTGCGCCCATTTCGCTTGGACGGATCTGAATACGGTTATCTGCATTAGAGCCTGTGAGCGACATATATCCTTCCACCTGATAGTGGCGAGACATTTTTGCACCTTTTTTGCCGGCTACTTTGCGACCTTTAGCATAAAGGGTTGCATTTTTTACCGGGTTACCCCAGGTTCCAAGGAAATCAGCTCCAAAGGAACAGATTACACTGGCCTCATCAAATTTGTAATGCGGGAATGCACGGTGACCGAAGCATTTTTCATTGGCTTCAAGCAGTGCAGATGCAGAAACGGGATCGTAGCTAACTACGGTTGTATTCGGATATTTAGTTCTGAATTCGCCCAGCGCTTTCATGGCTGTTGGACTGATCAAAGTATTGGTAATAATCCGAACATTGCCACCTTCAGCAAGTTTGGCTTTAACCTCACGGTCAATAGCCGCCCATTCCATTTTTTCAACCTGCCCTTCTTTCACCTTACCGGCATTTTGAATGCGGCGGGTATCATAAAGGCTAAGTACGGAAGCCTGGGCACGGGCAGAAGTACCGCCCATGGTAACGTTGCTAAGTGTGTTACCTTCGATCTTGATTGGACGACCTTCACGGGTTTTAACCAAAATAGCGCAGTAATCTCCACCGTCAACGAAAGAGGATGCGAAATAGTTGGCTACGCCAGGTACGATCTCATCAGGCTTGGTAACATATGGGATGGCCTTTTTGACCGGAATTTCGCAGGAAGCTGCGATGGTGGCAGCACCGAGACCGAAACCCATAAGTTTCAGGAAATCGCGGCGGCTGGCCGTCCATTTGCCATCGGTTTGGTCTATATTTTCCACCGAAAACTCGCTTTGCGAGGATTGCGCGAATGCTTCGTCGCGCATAAGATCTTCGGTGCCTACCCAAATACCGTTATCGTGGTGCATATTGTAGAAATGTGGTCAATGTTCTAAATTGTGTAGCATGTGGGGAATGTGTGGAATGTGAAAAATGTGGGTTATAAAGCCTCACATTAACCACATTTTTCACATTTACCACATTTAATAGTGGCATTTCTGGCATTCCAGACCGCCAATATCTTCAACCGTAACCTTTTCACGGGTACCGGCTTTGAGTTCGTTGTGGTAACGCTCGTACTGTTTGTAATAATCGTTATCCTTGAATTTCACCTCTGTTTCGCGGTGACAGTTGATACACCAGCCCATGCCGAGCGTGGAATATTGATAAACAATATCCATCTCTTCTACCTTACCGTGGCATTATTGGCAGGCAACCTGACCAATTGCTACGTGTTGAGCGTGGTTGAAATAAGCATGATCAGGCAAATTGTGAATCCGTACCCATTCAATTGGGCCCTGGATTTTGCCGTTTGAATCGTTTTTAAGGGCTTTAACAATACCTTCCCACTGGCTTTCCACTACGCTTTTGCCATTTTCATCCAGAGCAGTCAGGCTGTTGTCGGACATATATTGCTGACCGATCCATTTTTTGTACATTTCCTCAATCTGCTTATCCGTCCAGTTTTCGTAGTTCTCCATGTATTTACCGGAGATTGGGTCGAAACCTATGGAAGCATAAATCTTGGTAATTTCTTCTGTACCGCTGATGGTTCCTTTTTTCACTGCACTGTGGCAGTTCATACAGGTATTAGCGCCAGGAATGCCGGAATGTTTTGATCGGCGGGCAGTATCGTGGCAGTATTGGCAGTCAATTTTGTTGATGCCGGCGTGAATTTTGTGGCTGAAGTTGATAGGCTGATCTGGTTTGTAGCCTTGCTCGCGACCCATTTTAGTGGCATTGTCTACGGCTTTATAACCAAAGATCAGGATGGTAGCGAAAACCAAAAAGGCAATAGCGCCTTTGGTTGTCAGCATTTCATAAGCTGTTCTGTTTACAGGAGCCAGCCCATCCTTTGCACGGGATACATTAGCCAGATTGTCGACAATGCGCATCAGGGCAAACGCCAGCAGGAAAAGGATACCTGCCAAACCAATATACATCCAGGGCAGGCCTTCCTCTTCAGTTGCTGCAGTTGTTGCTGCAGGGTCTTTTTGAACAGGAGCTCCACCCGGTTCTTTGATGTAAAGCAAAAGACTTTCGATTTGCTCATCCGTGAGGCTGGGAAAGTTGTTCATCAAAGTGGGTTTCCACTTTGCCCACAGTTCGTTGGCACGAGGATGACCCGTTCCGATCAGAGCCTGAGAATTACGAATCCAGGCATAAAGATCTTTGCGAGGATAGGCAGACCAACGCTCCTCCGTACCGGCAAGCGCCGGACCGGTGAGGTCATCCTTCATGTTTTTATTGTGACAAGAGGCGCAGTTGGCAACGAAAAGTTCTTTACCAGCTTCTTTCGTTGGCCCTGCGATGAGGGAGGCGGAGGCTGCAATGACGAGCGCAAAAACCCAGCAAATGCGTTTCAACAACATATCAGAGGTAGTTGATTTTCTTCAATTCGGGAAAAATCCACTTAATCAGGTTTTTG
>DLXL01000614.1:23659-24277 GCA_003448025.1 Saprospirales bacterium
TCCACTTAATCAGGTTTTTTGGAGAAAAATTGGTTTATCACAGAATTTGATGGAGCAAAGGTAAAAATGACTTTTTCCTTAGCACAACAAACTGTTAAAAAGCCTTCTTATTTAGATACGCTTTAAATGAGCAATTCATGAAGAACCATTAAAGCATCGTTAATAAGTGCGGCAAAGGTAGAAAGGACCTTTGCGTTTCCAAATGTGCTGTTAAAAATTTTGTCATTTATTTGTCAGCGCACCTTTATTTACCCTCCAGCCAATCCACATATTCCACAGAGCCAAGTCTGAATTTCATTGGAATTCGATGCTTTTTAGCCCATTTATGTTCGATTTTGCAGAAAAACGGAAGGCTTTCTGCTGACCATTTTGTAATAACCATAATAGACGCCGGTGAAGTAGGCCATTCAGGAATTTGTTGTGACGCAACAACGTTTGTATGGTATTCCCCTACTCTTTTTATCTGCTTTGCATTTAAAGATTGCTGCAACTGAAACAAATTCGGGCCTTCGGATAGGTTCGTGTATTGAGCTGAAAGTTCAAATCCGCATAAAAAGGACAGGAAAAGGCACAAACAAAGCGTTTCATTTTTCATCAGAAGTTAGGTTGACTTAAAAG
>DLXL01000458.1 GCA_003448025.1 Saprospirales bacterium
CACAAAGACACAGAAGCCACAAAACATCGCGTTTTTGTGGCTTCTGTGTCTTTGTGGTTCAACCCTTAGTAGTGATACAACCAGCCTTACAAGGTACCTCGAAGCGCTTGTTCGCGCTCTATTGCCTCAAAAAGTGCTTTGAAGTTGCCTTTGCCGAACGACTTAGCGCCACGACGCTGAATAATTTCAAAGAATACTGTTGGGCGATCCTGAATAGGCTTGGTAAAGATCTGAAGTAGATAACCGTCCTCATCCCGATCTATGAGAATATTCAAAGCCTTGAGATCTTCAAGTTTTTCTTCGATCTCCCCTACTCTCTCCAGTACATCTTCGTAATAGGTTTCTGGCACATACAAGAAATCGACACCATTGGCACGCATCTGACTAACGGTTTCCAATATATTATCCGTAGCTACTGCTATGTGCTGAACGCCTGCTCCGCGGTAAAAATCCAGATATTCCTCAATCTGGCTCTTCTTCAAGCCTTTTGCAGGTTCGTTTATCGGAAATTTGATGTAACCATTGCCATTACTAACCACTTTCGACATCAGAGCAGTGTACTCGGTGGAGATATCCTTATCGTCAAAAGTGATCAGAAGTTTAAAGCCCATAACATCCTGATAAAACTTCACCCATTGGTTCATGGTGCCCAGTTCAACATTGCCAACGCAGTGATCAACGTACTTTAAACCTACTGATTTGACAGGGTAAACACTTTGCCGGGGCTGATAGCCAGGCATAAAAACTCCCGTGTAGTTTTTGCGCTCTACGAGTGTATGAATGGTTTCTCCATAGGTTTTAATAGCCGCCATGACCACTTCCCCTTCATCATCCTTTAAGGTTCTCGGGGCAAAGGCAGATTCCGCTCCTCTGGAGAGGGCCGTTTCATAGGCCTTCACGGCATCATCTACCCACAATGCTAATACCTTAACGCCATCCCCATGATCTGCTACATGGCGGGCGATCTCTGTACCTGGCATCAGGGATGAGGTGAGAACGATGCGGATTTTGTTTTGCTGAAGCACATAACTTACCCGATCACGCACACCGGTTTCCGGACCAGCATAAGCAACCAGTTCAAAACCCAGGGCAGCCTGGTAATACATGGCGCTTTGCTTGGCGTTACCGACATAGAATTCGAGGTGGTCAGTACCATTAATGGGAAATGAGTCGGTAGACGTTACCAGACTCTTATCAGGAGTATTTGACACGATCTAGATTGTAATTTTAGTTAGGTGGGCAAAAGTATGTAAAATACCCATTTTGATGGGTAAAATGCGGCAACTTTCCAATAGGCTAAAATACAGATCGCATCGTCAGGCTCAAACGAACATCACTTTGATCCAGGGTAGTTCCACGTAGCCAAATGACTACATCAACAGAAAACCGGGGCTTTTCAAAAAAGCGCTTGACATCAGCCAGAGAAGGGATAAGCGGAAGAACATTGCCGGTATTCAGCGGCGCAGGATCCCGATAGGCTATTTCAACCCAATCATTCGGATTGGCTTCATCATATACACGAACAGAAATGCGATCAATGATACTCAAATCCGCATCTCCAAAGGTTCCGCCAATACTGGCCTGACCATTGACCACACGCGTGATTTGATCTCCTGTTTTACCCAGTTCCTGCAAATACCGATCCCAGTCTGAGGAGATATTTTTAAGCTGAAAATGGTGCACATCAAATACCCCGATACCTGCAGGGATACTAAACTCCCGTTCAAAAAGCATGTCAAATCCGGGCGCCTGATCTTCTGTTTTCTGACAAGTCCATCCGGAAAAAACCACTGTTGCCAGAAACATCCAGCTATAAATCCACTTTTTCATGGTATTTAGATGTTGCTAAAGTAAAAATGGTTGCCCATACTCGTAATTTTGCCACCAATTTTCACAGGAATAACGCCATGAAATATTTGATCACTGGTTTGGGAAACATTGGGTATGAGTATGACGGAACCCGGCACAATATAGGGTTTGAAGTAGTAGATCACCTCTGCAAAGAATTGGGCGGAGAATGGAAGGGGAATACCCATGGTGATCTGGCAGAGGTAAAATTCAAAGGCCGGATACTCATTTTGCTTAAGCCAAATACGTATATGAACCTTAGTGGCAAAGCGATTCGTTATTGGCTCCAGAAAGAAAAAATTCCTGTGGAGCATAGTGTGGTTGTCCTCGACGATCTCAATCTCGAATTCAGCAAACAAAGGCTTCGTGCCAAGGGTTCTGATGGCGGACACAATGGACTTAAAAGTATACAGGAACTCCTCGGAACTGATGCCTACCCTCGGCTACGAATAGGCATAGGCAGCAGTTTTTCCAAAGGAAAGCAGGTGAACTTTGTGCTGGGCAAATGGTCGGAAGATGAAAAGGCTGAATTACCCAGAATCCTGGAAAAATCGGCTGAGGTTATCAAAACCTTCGTTACGATCGGATTGGAAAAAGCCATGAATGCTACAGGTAAATAGTTAAAAGTTGTAGCGATAACAAACCTTTTCGCTACTTTCGCTGCCTAATAACTACAACCATACACATTGCTATGAAAAATCTGAAGATCAATTGGTGGCGCCTCGCCATGTTCGCACTTACATTTGGCATGATGGCGCTCCAGGCATGCAGCCTTTTCAAGCCAAAGTGCAATTGCCCGCATTTCTAAGCACCAATAAAAGGTCAAAGTGATTTTTTGGGATGAATCCATGGTTCACCCCTGCTCCTGATTATTCAGCTCCCCGATTTCTGCCAATAGCAAATCTTGTGGCAAAGATTTGGTTGCCTTAGCACCTAATTCCTTGATTTTTTCCGCTTTCCCAATGAGTGTATCTCCCGGACGGGAGGCATTGGTGAGTTTATGCATGGCATCATCATAAGCCATCCGGGCATTGTCCAACCTGGCACCAATCGTACGCAGATCATCTACAAAAGCTACAAATTTGTCATACAGCAAGCCACTCTGCCTGGCTATTTCTAACACAGATTTGGCTTGCTTCTCCTGTTTCCATATATGGGATACAGTACGAAGTGTTGCCAGCAGGCTACTATTGCTGACCAACACAATGTTGCGCTCGAGTGCATCAGTGAACAATCCGGGATCAGCCTGGGATGCGAGGGAAAGAGCGCCTTCCAATGGAACAAAAAGCAACAGGTAGTCAGGCGTATTGATCTGATACAGCGTTTGATAATTGGTTCGGCTCAGGTTATCTACATGACTCCTTAAACTGCTTACGTGTGCTTTTAAGTGCTGTTCTTTTTCCTGCGGATCAGCAGTATTGAAATAGCGTTCAAATGCTGTCAGGGAGACTTTTGAATCTACAACAAGTTGCTTGTTTTCAGGAAGTTGGATGATAAAGTCGGGCCTTTTGGCTGCCCCATCTTCATTTCGAAAAGTGGTTTGAGTAAGAAAATGCACCCCTTTTTGCAGGCCTGATTTTTCCAACAGTGTTTCCAATTGATGTTCACCCCAGTCTCCCTGGACCTTGCTTTGACCTTTCAGGGCTGTAGACAGATTGTGTGCATCATGACTGAGATGTTGAGTGAGGTTATGAGGCTGTTCCAGTTCTATTCGCAAACTGGTTTTTTCCCTGGTTGCCTCGAGAAATTTCCGCTCT
>DLXL01000288.1:0-3388 GCA_003448025.1 Saprospirales bacterium
ACTTGTGACTTGTGACTTGTGACTAAAAGTAGTTCGTTTCATTGTCGTAATATATTTAAAATGGTTAAAAATCATAATATATTTTACAAAGGTAATCTAAAAATTCAATTAAAAAAGGGATCAAATGTTAAATTTAGGCACATAATTGCATGAACAATTGATTTTAGCAAATCACTGTCAAAAACTGAGCTTCGCAAGTTGGCACAATCGAATCTAATCTAAGCCGAGCCAACAAAATAGAAAGATGTAATATTTGCAAACGCTGATTACCCTTCACTAAATTTCCGAACAAACTCCCAGGCCACAATTCCCGCTGCCACGGCCACGTTCAGCGAGTGTTTGGTGCCAAACTGCGGTATTTCCAGGGCGCCATCGCAAAGTGGTAAAACGGTTTCAGACACGCCTTCCACCTCATTACCCATGATGAAGGCATAGCGCTGATCCGGCAATGGCTGGAAATCCTGCAGCCACAGTTTGGGAGTGGTTTGTTCCACCGCCAGCACTTTGTAGCCTTCCTGTTTCAGCCATTGCACTGCCTGCACGGTTTCGTCAAAATATTGCCACGATACAGATTCGGTGCTGCCCAAGGCCGTTTTCAGGATCTCCCGATGCGGCGGTTGCGCAGTAATGCCACACAAAATGACCTGTTCCAATGCAAAAGCATCTGCGGTACGAAAGATGGAACCTACATTCAATCCTGAGCGCACCTCATCCAATACCAGCGTAAGCGTGTATTTTTCCCGGGATTTAAAGTCGGAAACCGACAATCTGCCCAAGTTTTCCATGGTACTTTTTTCCATACCGCAAAAATGAGGAACTTCGCGCTTGTATTCCCCAAAATACCCCTGCTATCCTTGCAATGATTGGAAAAAACAATTGGTTGATGCTGTGGGCCTTGACAGGCGTTTGGTTTACCTCCTTTTCGAAGTACGGCCAAAACATAGCGCAAACTCGAACACAAGCGCCGGGCAGTACCGTAACAGTGCGTGGAATCGTAACCAATGGCGCCGAACTGGGTAAAATCCGGTATCTGCAGGATGGACCAGCCGGTATTGCTGCTTTTCCAGGCACTGGTTCTGCTGCCGGATTTGAAGCTTCCGTAACCGCCGGGGACAGCATTGAAGTTACCGGAACGCTGGTAGACTTTTTCGGGCTTTTGGAAATTACCCCAATTACCAGTTTTCAGGTTATTTCCAGCGGCAACCCGCTACCTGCGCCAAAATCTATAAGCCTGTTAGATCTTTCTGAAAGCCTGGAAAGTCAGTTGGTTGAATTTAATTGTGTATCTTTAAACAGTCCGGGGGGTAATTTCAATGCCGGAACATACGACATTCAGGATACTGAAGGAGGCGCCTCAGAATTGTATTTCAGAAGCAGCCATCCGCTGTTGGGAACGCCCAGGCCAACCGCCTCCTTTCGGCTGCGCGCCATCGTCTCTGATTACTTAGGCTATCAATTACTACCGCGATATGCCGATGACATCGACGAGGCCGGCTGTTTTTATTTTGTGCAACAGCCGGAACAAAGTGCTTTACAAACCGATGGTTTTCAACTGAACTGGCAAACCAGTTTGCCTGCAACCTGTACCGTTTTTTATGGCACAAACCCTGTTCCGGATCAAAGTGTAGCCGTTGCAGGAAGTAACACTTCTCATCAGGTTACCCTGGAAAACTTATTACCGGGAAGTATCTACTGGGTACAAATTGCAGCAGAACATAACGGCCTGACTATTTATGCCCCCTTGATCCCCCTGGTAACCGCTTCTACTTCGAGTGGGGAAATAAAAACGTTTTTCAACCACGATATTGACCCTGCTTTTGCCAATGGAAATGTTCCGAATGGTCAGACCGACGATGAGGTAATTGCCGAAATCCTGACACGGATTAATCAAACGGAACAAACGCTGGATATTGCCATGTACAACAATAACCGCGCAGATCTGACCAATGCGGTGAAGGCGGCCTATGCCCGTGGGGTGAGGGTACGCTATATTGCCGCTTTTGAAGGGAGTAATACAGCCTTGAACCCACCGCCTGACTTTCCGGTGGTGTATGGCAATGAAATAGCCATTATGCACCATAAATTTCTGATTGCCGATGCTGATATCCCGGATAAGGCATGGGTGATGAGTGGCGCCATGAACTGGACAAACCAGAATATTAAGACGGATTTCAATAACATTCTTTTCATTCAGGATCAATCTCTTGCGAGAGTTTATGAACTGGAATTTGAAGAGATGTGGGGTAGCAACGGCCCATTCCCTGATGTTCTGAACGGTAAATTCGGGCCTGCCAAAACGAATAACACCCCCCACCTGTTCTAGATTGGCGGCCGGCAGGTGGAATCGTACTTTTCGCCTTCTGATCAAACTACCACCCAAATTGAAAGGGTGATCCGAAGCGCCCAAAGTGAAGCCCTGTTTGCCACCTTTTCCTTTACCAAAAATGAGCTGGGAACGGCTTTGGTGGATATACACAATGATGGAGTTGCCGTGCGGGGAATTATGGAAAACATTGATGATTCCGGAGCAGAATACGCTTATTTGCTGGCTAATGGCGTTGCCGTTAAACACCATAACCTGACCGGTGAATTTCACCATAAGTATACCGTGGTAGACGCTTATGATATAACTTCTGACCCGATGGTACTTACGGGTTCGCATAACTGGTCGAATGCTGCTGAAAACATCAACGATGAGAATACCTTAATTATCCACGATCCGGACCTGGCAGCTTTGTTTAAGGCAGAGTTTGAAAAACGTTGGGGCGACTTTCCCGTTGCAACCCATAGTGGTCAGCCTATAGCGTTAACTGCATTTCCTAATCCCAGCTCTGATTATGTCCGCATTACCGGCATGAAACAGCATGCCGGCACGTGGCAAATTTCCAACACACTCGGGCAGCCGATGATGTTGGGGGAATGGACGATGGAAAGCACCCTTGAGCTGGACTTAGGGATACTCCCTGCCGGCTTTTATATCATCACCCTTCATTCAGCAGATGGCGTTACCGGCATTCCGATTCAAAAAATTTGAGGTAAAGCAGGAAGGCGCTGTCCATCCGGTTGGCACAGACGCAGTACTATTGGGTTCCTGGGCAGATGTTTCAGGTGTCAGGCAATTCCTCGATATTGGCACCGGAACCGGTGTAATCAGTCTAATGATTGCCCAACGATTATCAGAGACGACGGGCCCACTTTGGCAAGGTATTGGCGTCGAAATGCACTATGGATCGGCTGAACTCGCCGCGCAAAATTTTGCAGCCAGTCCGTGGGCGTCGCATTTAGGGGTTCAAACCTGTGCTATTCAGCAGCTGGGTGGAATTGCATCGGCTTCCTTTGACCTGATCATCAGTAATCCGCCTTTTTTTTCAGAATCCACGGTTTCACC